>JBFLZB010000266.1 GCA_040756475.1 Thermodesulfobacteriota bacterium | reverse complement strand
TCCGATCCGTGTGGGTTCGCGTAGCGGCTGAGAACCCGGGAATACGGCCGTGTTACCCGTAGGGGCGCACAGCGTGCGCCCGCCCTCGGGCCCACCCCGAACCCTCCGGGCGCTCGCTTGTGCGCGCCCAGGCTCCGGGGTTCGCTCCCTAGCCGTAGGACCCACCGAGGCCGGGCTCAAACTTGATGCGGTATCGAAGAGTTTAGGTCCTCAAGGATCTCTCGTAGGGGCATCCCTTACCCGATATTCGGGCGCCCGGCGCCCGGGAGGAATTCCGTGACCAAGCTCCACGAGCTGGCCGCACTGGGCCAGGCGGTCTGGTTCGACTACATCCGCCGCTCCTTCCTGGAGGCCGGCGAGCTCAAGGCCCTGGTGGACCATGGGGTGCGGGGTGTGACCTCGAACCCGTCCATCTTCGAGAAAGCCATCGCCGGAAGCGCCGACTACGACGCCGACCTGGCGCGCCTCGTGCGACAGCACCTCTCGGTGGAGGAGCTCTACGAGCACCTGGCCATCGACGACATCCGGCGCGCCGCCAAGGTGCTGCGCCGGGTGTACGACGAGACCGACGGCGTCGACGGGTACGTGAGCCTCGAGGTGAGCCCCGCCCTGGCCCACGACACCGAGGCAACAGTGGCGGAAGCGCGCCGCCTGTTCGGCACCCTGGCGCTGCCCAACGCCATGATCAAGGTCCCGGCCACGGCCGCGGGCATCCCCGCCGTGCGCACCCTCATCGGCGAGGGCGTCAACGTCAACGTGACCTTGATCTTCTCGGTGGCCCAGTACGAGGCCGTGGCCGAGGCCTACCTGTCGGGCCTGGAGCGCCTGGCCTCCACCGGCGCCCACCTGGCCCGGGTGGCGTCGGTGGCGTCGTTCTTCGTGAGCCGCCTCGACACGGCCCTCGACCCGGAGCTCGAGGCGCGGGGGCGCCCCGAGCTCTGCGGGAAGGCCGCCGTGGACAACGCCCGGTGCGCCTATGCCCGGTTCACCGAGCTCTTCCAGGGCCCCCGCTGGGAGGCCCTGGCCGCCCGGGGCGCCCGGGTCCAGCGCCCCCTGTGGGCCAGCACCGGCACCAAGAACCCGGCCTACCCCGACACCCTCTATGTGGACGAGCTCGTGGGGCCCCACACGGTGAACACGGTGCCCCCCGCGACCCTCCAGGCCTTTTTGGAGCACGGGCGGGTGGCGCGCACCGTCGACCGCGAGGTGGGGGCCTCCCGCGCCCGCCTCGCCCAGCTTCGGGAACTCGGCATCGACCTCGGGGCCGTGACCGACCGCCTCCTCGCCGAAGGGGTGGCCGCGTTCGCCGCGTCCTTCGACGCCCTCCTCCAGAGCGTCGAGCAAAAGCGCGGGCGGCTCGGGGCGCCCAGGGAGGCAGCCTCGTTTCGCCTCGGCCCCTACCGGGGGGCCGTGGAACGGGCCTGGGAGGACCTGCGGCGCGCGCGGGTGATGCACCGCATCTGGGACCACGACCACACGGTGTGGAAGCCCGATCCCACGGAGATCGCCAATCGGCTCGGGTGGCTGCGGGCCCCCCAGGAGATGCGGGGCGCCACCGCCCCCTTTCGGGACTTCGCCCGCGCCGTCGCGGCCGAGGGGCTCACCCACGCCCTGGTCCTGGGCATGGGGGGGTCGAGCCTGGCCCCCGAGGTGTACCGCAAGACCTTCGGGGTCGCCCCGGGCCATCTGGACCTTGCCGTGTGCGACTCCACCGACCCGGACGCCGTGCTGAGCATCGCCGAGACCCTGGACCCGAGGAAGACGCTCTTCCTCGTCTCCACCAAGTCGGGGGGCACGGTGGAGACCCTCTCCCTCTTCCGCTTCTTCTACGAGCGCGCGGCCCGGGCCCTGGGGCGAGACCGGGCGGGCGCCCAATTCACCGCCGTCACCGACCCCGGGAGCTCCCTGGCGGACCTGGCCCGGGCCCACGGCTTTCGCCACATCTTCCTCAGCGACCCGGACGTGGGCGGCCGGTACGCGGCCCTCATCCCCTTCGGCCTCGTCCCCGCTGCCCTCGTGGGGGCCGACGTGGAGCTGCTCCTGGAGCGCGCCCTCACCGCCGCCGCCAACGCCGCAGCGTGCAACTGCCCCGTGCAGGGCGACAACCAGGCCGCCCGCCTGGGCGCGGCCCTGGGGGAGCTCGCCCTGGCGGGCCGGAACAAGCTCACCTTCTTCTTCTCCCCCGCGGTGTCGAGCTTCGGAGACTGGGTGGAGCAGCTGGTGGCCGAGAGCACCGGCAAGGAGGGCCGGGGCATCCTTCCCGTGGTGGGGGAGCCCCCGGCGTCCCCGGAGGCGTACGGGCCGGACCGGGTCTTCGTGCACCTGCGCCTGGAAGGGGACGAGACCCACGACCGCGCCGTGGCGGCCCTGGAGAGGGCCGGCCACCCGGTGATCCGCCTCGCGCTCCGCGATCTGTACGACCTGGGGGCCCAGTTCTTCCTCTGGGAGATGGCCACCGCCGTGGCCGGGTGGCGCCTGGGGGTGGCGCCCTTCGACCAGCCCGACGTGGAGGCGACCAAGGTGCGGGCCCGGGAGCTCGTGGCGGCCTACCGGGCCCAGGGGCGCCTGCCCGAGACCGAGCCGTCGCTGTGCTCCCGGGAGGTGCGTGTGTACGGGGAGTCCCGGGGCGAGACCCCGGCCGCGGCGCTTGCCGCCTTCGTGGACGGAGCCGGGCCGGGCGCCTACGTGGCCTTCCAGGCCTACCTGCCCCCTTCCCCTGGGATGGACCAGGCCCTGGGCGGACTGCGCCGGTCGGTGCGAGACCGCACCCGCCTGGCCACCACCCTGGGGTACGGACCCCGCTACCTCCACTCCACCGGTCAGCTCCACAAGGGGGACGGGGGCGCCGGCCTCTTCGTGCAGCTCACCACCGACCCCGCCCGGGACGCAGTCATCCCCGACGGCCCGGACGGCCCGAAAGGGCCGGGCGAGGAGGGCGCCCCCCTGAGCTTCGGCGTGCTGGAGGCCGCCCAGGCGCTTGGAGACCGGCAAGCCCTGCTGGACCGAGGCCGCAAGGTCCTGCGCCTCCACCTGGGCCGGGACCCGCAGTCGGCCCTGCACGCCCTGGCGGCGGCCCTGGCACCGTAAGGGCGACGCACGCGTCGCCCTTACGGTGCCCGAGACGAAGGTTCGGTTTCGATCCGTGTGGGCTGGCGCAGCCCTGCCTCTTGCGAGGGTCGGCCCGGCCCCCTACACTGCGGGAACCGGTCAGGGCCCGATGGGGAGGGAGGCGGCGCATGGAAATGACGGACGCCTTCAAGAGGATGCTCCACGAGTCGGTGCTGCCGGAGCTCGGGGCGATCCGGGCGGAGAACGCCGAGATCAAGTCCATCCTCCAGCTCACCAACAAGCGCATCGACGACATCCAGGCGCAGCTGGTCGACCAGAGCCGCCGCATCGACGAGACCAACAAGCGGATCGACGAGACCAACAAGCGAATGGATCAGCTTCACAGCGACCTGCTGCGGCGCATGGACGAGACCAACCGCTCCATCGCCCGGCTCTACGAGGTCATCGTGCGCCGCGACGAGTACCAGCTGATCCTCGAGCGCGTGGGGCGGCTGGAACGGGGCCTCGAGGACCTGCGCGCCCGCGTGGCGGCCTGACGGGCCGCCCCGCCAGCCCCTGCGGCCGAGCGCCGCCTCGCCGACCTCAACCTCGAAAGCTCATCCTCTGGCACCACGACCTTTGGCGGGCACGTGCCGCCGAGCGGCACCGGTGCGAGCTCTTCCTGCGCGAACTCGCGGACTGGTACCGCTCGCCCCCGGAGGAGCGCAACCGAAGGTTCCGATGGGGGTTGACCGCCACGATCTTGGAGGAGTCTCGCGATCCCCTGGAAGCGGTGGAGAAGTACCTGGCGGGGCTGGAGGAGACTTGACCCCAGCCCGCAAAACGCGCGGGCGCACGCAGTGCGCCCCTACATCGGCCGCCAGAATCACCCCCGTAGGGGCGCACAGACGTGCGCCCACCTCGGGGCAACGACAACCCCAAGGGGGCGTTCCCGGTCCGCCCAACGCGCGGGCGCACGCAGTGCGCCCCTACGCCGCAGGAGGGAAATCGTGGCGAACGACCTTCCGCACCGGCGCTCGTCGCGCCTGCCGAGCTTCGACTACGCCCAGGCCGGCGCCTATTTCGTCACCGTGTGCACCGCCGGCCGACGGCTCGTCTTCGGGACGGTGGCCGGCCCCACGGTGGACCTCAACGGCGTGGGCCGCATTATCGAGGAGGAGTGGAAGCGCACGGCGGTGCTGCGACCCGGCGTGGAACTGGACGCCTTCGTGGTGATGCCCAATCACCTGCACGCGGTGGTGCTCCTGCCCTGTGGAGGCTCCGCGTCCGCGGCTGACCGCCTGCGTTTCCAGCGTTCGCCGCGGACCCTCGGGTCTCTGGTGGCCGGCTTCAAAGCGGCGGCAACCGCCCGAGTCAACGCGCTGCGCGGCACGCCCGGAGCCAGCGTGTGGCAGCGCGGATACTTCGAGCACGTCGTCCGGGATGACGCGGCCCTCGACCGCATCCGCACCTACATCTCCGACAACCCCCTGCAGTGGTCCCTGGACCGCGAGAATCCAGATCTCCGGGGAAGAGACGCGTTCCACGAGTGGCTGGCCAAGGAAGGTCGGCGCGAGCTCCCTGGGAGAAGGCCCCACCCCCCGCCGGGATTACCCCCGTAGGGGCGCACAGAGGTGCGCCCGCCTCGGACGGACCACCATCCCACGAGGAACGCCGGCAGGCCCAACGGGCGGGCGCACGCAGTGCGCCCCTACGCCGGGGGCCAGGG
>JBFLZB010000265.1 GCA_040756475.1 Thermodesulfobacteriota bacterium | reverse complement strand
TGGTGTCGTCGGCGTTGGCGAAGTGGAGCCAGCGCGCACCCGTGGGACCGTGCTCGAGCCGCACCAGGGTCGCGTTGAGCTCGTCCAGGGCCTCGAGGCGCTGGACCAGGAAGCCGTGCACGTTCTCGCCTTCGGTGGGGAGGCGCTGCATCGTTGGTGTCCTCTCGGTTGGCGTGGGGGGCGGCGGCGCAAAAGGCGGTCAGTCGGCCTCGGGCTCCCACCCCTCGAGCCGGGCCAGGTCTTCTTCGTCCAGGCCGAAGTGGTGCCCGATCTCGTGGAGCAGGGTGTCGTAGATCACGTCGAAGACCTCCAGGCCGTCTTCCCGGGCCCAGTGCTCGATGGGGCGCTGGTAGAGGAGGATGCGGTCGGGGAGCACCCCGCTCGTGTCCACGCCGCGCTCCGCGAGGGACACCCCCTGGTAGAGCCCCAGGAGCCCGTAGCGGCTCTCGATCTCCATCTCCCCCAGCGTCTCGTCATCGGGCCAGTCCTCCACCACGAAGACCACGTTGTCCACGTACCCGAGGAGCTCCTCGGGCAAGGCGTCGAACGCCTCCTCGGCCAGTTCCTGAAAACGCCTTCGATCCATGGGATACGGTGCTCCCTGCGCTGTCCGGGTGCCCCCCCGCCACACAGTCGAAATCGAAATCGAAATCGGGATCGGTATCGAGAGCCGATTCCGAGCCGATCTCCCGCGGGACGGAGGCCTCCCCTCCGGCGGCGCAGGATCCCGTGGTGTCGGAACGGGTCCGCCCATTCCAGCGGGGGAGGAAGGACATCCCTCGTCCGCAAGGGCATCCCCAAACCCGCCTGCGCCGCCTCCGGGGAGCCCCCCGTCCCGCCCCTCCAAGCTGTACCCGGCAACTCCTCCGCAGATCCGTAGCAACCAAGGTCACGGGCGAAAACCGGTGGGCCGTGCCCACCTGACCGCTGGGCGGAGGGCCCCCCCACACAGGCAATGTTTGAACCACCAAGACACAAAGACATGAAGAATGCACACTTCTCTCTTCCTCGATCTCCTTTGTGTCTTCGTGCCTTCGTGGTTCGAAGGTTTCGTGTCCTCCGGCGCGCCCCCGCCTCGACGGTCCGAGGCGCAGCCTCGTTAGCAGTCGAAGTACAGGGCGAACTCCCAGGGCACGGGGCGCATGTTCACGGCGTCCACCTCGTGCTTGCGCTTCCACCCGATCCAGGTCTCGATCACGTCCTCGGTGAACACGTCGCCCCGCAGGAGGAACTCGTGGTCCGCCTCCAGGGCGTCGAGGGCGTCGGCGAGGCTCGCGGGGGTGGAGGGCACCCCCCGGAGCTGCTCGGGGGAGAGGCCGTAGATGTCCTTGTCCAGGGGCTCGCCCGGGTCGATGCGGTTCTCGATGCCGTCGAGCCCGGCCATGAGCATGGCGGCAAAGGCCAGGTAGCCGTTGCAGCTCGGGTCGGGGGTGCGGAACTCCACGCGCTTGGCCTTGGGGTTGGTGGAGTACATGGGGATGCGTACCGCCGCCGACCGATTGCGGCTGGAGTAGGCCAGGTTCACCGGCGCCTCGTACCCCGGCACCAGCCGCTTGTAGGAGTTGGTGGAGGGGTTGCAGACGGCGCACAGGGCCGGGGCGTGCCGGAGAATGCCCCCCACGTACCACAGGGCCTCCTGGGAGAGGCCCCCGTACTTTTCCCCTGCGAAGACGTTGACCCCCTTCTTCCAGATGGACTGGTGCACGTGCATGCCCGAGCCGTTGTCCTCGAAGAGGGGCTTGGGCATAAAGGTGAGCGCCTTGCCGTTGCGCCGGGCCACGTTCTTCAGGATGTACTTGAACCACTGGAGGTTGTCGCCCTGCTCCACCAGGGGGGCGTAGCGGATGTCGATCTCGCCCTGGCCTGCGGTGGCCACCTCGTGATGCTGGAGCTCCACGTGGATGCCCACCCGCATGAGCTCCAGCACCATCTCGTTGCGCAGGTCGTTTAGGCTGTCGGTGGGGGGTGCCGGGAAGTAGCCCTCCTTGTACCGGGGCTTGTAGGCGAGGTTCGGCTGCTCGTCGCGCCCCGTGTTCCAGCGCCCTTCTTCGGAGTCCACCAGGTAGAAGGCGCTGTTGCGGGTCTGGTCGAAGCGCACGTCGTCGAAGACGAAGAACTCGGCTTCCGGCCCGAAGTAGGCCGTATCCCCCACACCTGTGCCCATCAGGTAGCTCTCGGCCTTGCGGGCGATGTGGCGGGGGTCCCGGGAGTAGGGCTCCCGGGTGATGGGGTCGAAGATGTTGCCGATGAGGTGCAGCGTCCGCTCCCGGGGAAAGGGGTCGATGCGCGCGGTTTCGGGGTCGGGGACCACGAGCATGTCGGAGGCGTGGATGGGCTGCCACCCCCGGATGCTGGAGCCGTCGAACCCGTAGCCGTCCTCGAAGGTGGCCTCGTCGAGCTCCTGGATGGGCCGGGAGTAGTGCATCCACAGCCCCAGGAAGTCCTGGAACTTGAGGTCGACGAACCGGCACTCGTTTTCCTTGGCGAACTCCAGCACTTCCCTGGGAGTCATGGTCTCTCCTCTCGGCGATGGCGAACGGCGCGAACCGGCGCCGAAGATAGCAAGCCCCGCGCGGTCTGGAAAGGGCCGAACCGTGCCGCCCCCCCGTTCGAAATCGAAATCGAAATCGGTATCAGGTCGGGGTCGATTGTGATTTCGATTTCGAGTGGGACCGAGGAACGGGAAGGCAGTTCACGATTGTTCCAGTTCCCCAAGAGGCCTACACTTTTGTCAAATTTTCTCCGGAGGACTGCCGTGACCACGACCAAGGCCCTCGAACGCAAGGTGCAGGAGCTCGGAACCCTGTACGACGTGGCGTCGGCCCTGGCCTCGAGCCTCGACCTGGACGACTGGCTCCACCGGGTGCTCCTGTGCCTGGCCGAGCGCCTGGGCATGACCCGGGGCACGGTGGCCCTGGTCTCGCCCTACGCCGAGGAGGTGCAGATCGAGGTCTCCTACGGGCTGGACCCGGAGGCGCGCCGCAAGGGCCGCTACCGATTCGGGGAGGGGGTCACGGGGCGGGTGGTGGCCACCGGCGAGCCCCTGGTGGTGACGCCGGGCAAGGACGCCCTCTTCCTCAACCGCACCCAGAGCCGCGACCTCTCCCGGGCCGACGTGGCCTTCCTGTGCGTTCCCATCCGCACCCGGGACGAGGTGCTCGGCGCCCTGAGCGTGGACCGGCTCTTCGGCGACGAGACCAGCCTGGACGAGGACGTGCGGCTCCTCACCATCATCGCCTCCATGGTGGCCCAGGCCGTGAAGCTCCACC
Organism: Thermodesulfobacteriota bacterium; assembly: GCA_040756475.1. Lineage (NCBI taxonomy): Bacteria > Pseudomonadati > Thermodesulfobacteriota > Thermodesulfobacteriota bacterium. The sequence continues at coordinate 1,527 of JBFLZB010000265.1, read as the reverse complement.
GCCTGGTGGAGGACGAGCGGGAGCAGCTCCTGGCGGAAAAGGCGCGGCTCCAGGCGGATCTCGTGCGCCGGTACAACATCACCAACATCATCGGGAACAGCAAGGCCATGCACGAGGTCTTCGGGATGATCGCCCAGGTGGCCAGGTCCACCGCCACGGTGCTCATCCGGGGAGAGAGCGGCACGGGCAAGGAGCTCGTGGCCCACGCCATCCACTACGGAAGCCACCGGGCGAAGAAGCCCTTCGTGAAGGTCAACTGCTCGGCCATCCCGGAAACCCTCATCGAGAGCGAGCTCTTCGGCCACGAAAAGGGGGCCTTCACCGGGGCCATCGCCCGCAAGCCCGGCCGGTTCGAGCAGGCGGAGGGAGGCACGATCTTCCTCGACGAGATCGGCGACGTGAACGGGAGCACCCAGGTGAAGCTCTTGCGGGTGCTCCAAGAGAAGGAGTTCGAGCGGGTGGGGGGGTGGGAGACCCTGAAGGCCAACGTGCGGGTCATCGCCGCCACCCACCGCAACCTGGAGGAGCTCATGGAGGAGGGCACCTTCCGGGAAGACCTCTACTACCGGCTCAACGTCTTTCCCATCTACATGCCGGCCCTGCGGGAGCGCAAGACCGACATCCTGCTCCTTGCGGAGTACTTCCTGGAGCGGTACGCCCGGGAAAACGGCAAGGACATCCGGCGCATCACCACCCCGGCCATCGACATGCTGGTCGGCTACCACTGGCCGGGCAACGTGCGCGAGCTCGAGAACTGCATCGAACGGGCCGTGCTCCTGTGCGAGGAGCCGGCCGTCCACTCCTATCACCTGCCCCCCACCCTACAGACGGCGGACGCCTCCCGCAGCGGCGTGGACCTTCCCCTGGAGGAGGCCACCCGCCACTTCGAGTCCGATCTCATCGTGGACGCCCTCAAGGTGACCCGGGGCAATCTGCGCAAGGCCGCCGAGCGCCTCCAGACCACGGCGCGCATCCTGGGCTACAAGGTCCGCAAGTACGAGCTCGACCCGCGCCGCTATCGGTGAGGCAGAACCGTAGAGAGGGAGAATCGTAGACAGGATGACAGGATGGTCAGGATAGGGCCTTGGATGTCCTGTAGGTTTGCGTGCCGCTCCCAGGCTCCACTGTACCCCTCCTATCCTGTCGATCCTGTCATCCTGTCCCAGCAGACCCCGTCCTTGCCCGGGCCGGCAGGAGCTCGAGGAGGGCTTCCGCCAGGCGGGAGGGGGTGAGGGGTTTGGTCAGGGCGGGGCGGCCCGCGAGGCGGAGGATCTCGGCCGCCCGGTCGTCCGCGAAGGCCGACAGGAAGAGGATCGGCAGGCCCGGGCGCCGGGCTCTGAGGAGCTCGGCCAGGGCGATGCCGTCGGTGCCGGGCATGCGCACGTCGAGGAGCGCCGCGCCGGGCTCCCCTCCTGCGGCGCCGCCCTCGAAGGCCGTCAGGGCGTCTTCGGCCGTGCGGGCGGTGCGCACCGCAAAGCCCAGGTCCTCCAGGCCGGAGGCCAGGCTCTGGAGGAGAAGGGGGTCGTC
>JBFLZB010000264.1 GCA_040756475.1 Thermodesulfobacteriota bacterium | reverse complement strand
CCAGCACTCCACGGCCGACGCCTGGGAGAAGACCAAGAAGGGCTTCGGAGACGCCTTCGAGACCCTCAAGGGCACCTGGGACAAGGCCCGGAAGGAGATCGCCCCGGAGCCGTAACCGCGGCCGCCCGGGGGGTTGGCCCCCCCCCCGAAACCCGGCTCGTGTCTGTGCCGGGCCTCGGGGGGGGGAGTTCCCGGCCCGTCAATTCCCGTTCGTGCCCCTCCTACGCATGAAGCCTCCCGAGACCCGAGCCGCCCCCCCTCTCCCGCTTCCGCGACCTCCCCCCCAGACCTCCAGGCCCGAGAGCTCGACTTCTTCGGCAACGCCCTCTGTGGCTGGTATGCCGGTCCCCCAGAGAAAGCGCGCCAGCCGGGGTTGATGCCCGATCGCCTTGACGTCAGGGGAGAACCGGGTTGCGGCCGGCTTTGTTGTGGCATAGGCTCATGGCAGGAGGTGTGCCATGAAGACTACTGCCACAGCCAACTTCCATCTACCCCTGCCCAATGAGCTGCGAGACATGCTGCGCGAGGAAGTCGAACGCTCCGGCAGGCCGGCGACGGTGATCGCACGGGAGGCTTTGACCCAGTGGCTCGAGGAGCGCCGGCGAAGCCGGTTGCGGGAGGAGATCGCCGCCTATGCCTCGGCATGTGCAGGCACTCCCGCCGATCTCGACGAGGAATTGGAGCGGGCTGGTCTCGAGTTGCTTACAGACGAGGACGCCCATGAAGCGCGGTGAAGTATACGTGGCGGAGCTTCAGCCTCGGTCCGGCTCCGAGCAGCGGGGCATACGCCCGGTTGTCGTCGTGTCCCACGATGGATTCAACGACGTTCCGGCCTGGCGGTCCGTGATCGTTGTCCCGTGCTCGACCTCGGCGTCCCAAGCCCGCCGCGGCCCAACGGCAGTGCCGCTCGCGAAAGGAACCGCAGGTCTCAAGCACGATGGAGTGGCTCTGTGCCATCAGATTACGACGCTTGACCGGTCCAAGTTGACGAAACGGATCGGCGCCTTGCCGGAGGCCGTTCTGGCGGCGGTGAACGCGGGACTGCTAGCGGCTTTGGACCTGGGCAAGTGATACCCCGCCAGGCACAGGCCATCGCGAGAGATACCGCCGCCATCCTCGCGTATCGCATGGTGCGCCCCGTGCCCGCCGGTCCTCGGCGAACGGCTATCTTCTAGTACCGCGGCGGCCGGAAGAGGAGCATGCCGTGCGCAACCAGGCGTCCCCCTCGGGCCAAGGGTTTCTCGCCGGGCAACGCGCCCCGGAGGAATGGCCCTGGGACCGGGTTCATCGCCGTTCGCCCCCTGCCGACAAGATCGCCCTCTTCCGCGCCCTCTTCCGCGGCCGCGAAGACGTTTACTCCCGCCGCTTCGAGAGCCGCAAGACCGGCAAGTCCGGCTACCAGCCGGCCTGCGCCAACGAATGGGCCCGGGGCCTGTGCGACAAGCGCGCGACCAAGTGCGCCCAGTGCCCTCATCGCCGGTTCCTCCCCGTCTCCGACGAAGCAATCGGCTGGCACCTCTCCGGCCGCGACAAGGCCGAAAAGCCCTTCGTCATGGGCGTCTACCCCATGCTCCAGGACGAGACCTGCTTCCTCGTCGCCGCAGACTTCGACAAGGAGCGCTGGCAGGAGGACGCGGCAGCGTTCGCGGAGACCTGCCGGCGGCTGGGCCTGCCCGCCGCAGTGGAGAGGTCCCGCTCCGGCAAGGGCGCCCACGTCTGGATGTTCTTCGAGGAGGCTGTCCCCGCGGCCCTTGCGCGGAAGCTGGCCTCCCATGTCCTCACCGAGACGATGGAGCGCCGGCCCGAGGTCGGGCTGGAGTCCTACGACCGCCTGGTGCCGAGCCAGGACACCTTGCCCAGCGGAGGCTTTGGCAGCCTCATCGCGCTGCCGCTTCAGAAGGCGCCCCGGGAGAGCGGAAACAGCCTCTTCGTCGACGAGAGCTTCGTGCCCCACCCGGACCAGTGGGCGTTTCTGGCCGCCGTGCGGCGCATCGCCCCGGCTCAGGCCGAGGAGCTCGTGCGCGAAGCGGAAGGCCGGGGACGAATCGTGGGGGTGCGCCTGCCCCCCACGGACGAGGACACCGAGGGCGACGCGCCGTGGGGTGCCCCTCCCTCGCGGCGCCGCCCGGATCCTCCCCTCACGGATCTTCCCGAGACGCTGGAGGTGGTGCTCGGGGACCAGCTCTACGTGCCCAAGGAGGGCCTTCCCCCAGGCCTTCGCAATCGCCTCTTGCGCCTGGCGGCCTTTCAGAACCCCGAGTTCTACCGGGCACAGGCCCTTCGCCTGCCGACCTTCGACAAGGCCCGGATCGTCGCCTGCGCCGAGGACCATCCCCAGCACATCGGCCTGCCCCGAGGCTGCCTGGAGGACGTCGCCGCACTCCTCTCGGAGCTCAAGGTCGGCTGCACCCTTCGGGACGAGCGCTGCCAGGGGGCGCCCCTGCCGGTCTCGTTCTCCGGGGAGCTGCGCCCCGAGCAGAGGGCCGCCGCCGAGGCGATGGCCGCCCACGACACAGGCGTCCTCTCCGCCACCACGGCCTTCGGGAAGACGGTGGTTGCCGCCTGGCTCACCGCACGGCGCGGCGTCAACACTCTGGTCCTCGTTCACCGCAGGCAGCTCCTGGAGCAGTGGGTGGAGCGCCTCTCGGCGTTTCTCCGATGCCCGACCGCAGCCATCGGGCAGATCGGCGGGGGGAGGAGGAAGGCGACCGGAGCCCTGGACGTGGCCCTCGTGCAGAGCCTGGTGCGAAACGGCATGGTGGACGACCTGGTGGGCGGCTACGGCCATCTCGTGGTGGACGAGTGCCACCACCTTCCCGCCCGCAGCTTCGAGCTGGTCGCCAGGCGGGCCAAGGCCCGGTTCGTCACCGGGCTTTCGGCCACCGTCCAGCGCAAGGACGGCCAGCACCCCATCATCTTCATGCAATGCGGCCCGGTGCGCTACCGCGTGGAGCCCAGGAAGCAGGCGCTGGCCCGGCCCTTCACCCACTCGGTGATCGTCCGTCCCACGGGATTTCGATCGCGCGGGCAGCCCGATCCCAACCCCCGCACCCGGTTTCAGGCGCTCTACGGGGAGCTGATCGCGGACGACGCCCGCAATCGGCTCATCTGCGAAGACGTGGCGGCGGCGGTTCGAGAGGGCCGGTCACCGGTCGTGCTGACCGAACGTACCGAGCACGTGGAGCTCCTGGCCGAGCGTCTGTCCGGCGAGGTCCGCCACCTGATCGTGCTTCGCGGCGGCATGGGCAGAAGAGGCCTCAAAGCCGTTCTCGCCCGACTGGCGGCCGTTCCCGAGACCGAGGAACGGGTCCTCCTGGCCACCGGCCGCTACCTCGGCGAAGGGTTCGACGATGCCCGACTGGACACCTTGTTCCTGGCCCTTCCGGTGTCCTGGCGCGGGACCGTGGCCCAGTACGCCGGCCGCCTGCACCGGCTGCACGACCGCAAGCGCGAGGTCCGCGTGTACGACTACTCCGACCTCGACGTGCCGATGCTGGCCCGGATGTTCGAGAGGCGCTGCCGGGGCTACGAGGCCATCGGCTACACGGTGGAGCTGCCCGCGAGCGCCGTGCCGGGGTGGCCGGCCAAGGTAGCCCTTCCTGCAGACCCCCGATGGAAGCAGGACTACGCGGCGAGCATCCGCCGCCTGATCCGCGACGGCGTCGACGAGCCCCTCGCGGCCCTCTTCCTCCGCGCCTGCCGCCCGATCTCGGTCGAGGCGGAAGGCGCCGCGCGGGCCCGGAGTGCGAGCGAAGCGTTCCTGTACCGCCGCCTCGAGACTCTGTCCCACACGGCCGGGAAGTTCCGCCTGAACGCAGAGCTCCCGATTTCCTTCGACGGCCGGGGACAGATGGAAGTCGACCTCCTCGCCGCCAGCAGTCGGGTGGCCGTCGAGATCGACGGCGCCCAGCACCTGGCCGACCCCGCCGCCTACCGCCGCGACCGGCGAAAGGACCTGCTCCTCCAAGAGAACGGCTACCTCGTCCTGCGGTTCCTGGCAGACGACCTCGGCACCCGCCTGGAAGAGGTGCTCGAGGCGATCCAGCGCGCGCTGGCGCACCAGGAGCGGACGTGAGAACGGGACCCCGTCGCCCTTCTTGGAAGTGGAAGGAGCGAATGGCGTCGGAAAGAAGGCCAATCATTCGGTATCGGCCCTGGCGAATCGGCTTGGAAGGTTCCGGGGCCTGCGGTATATGCTCTGAGAGGCGCCACCCACTGGAACCGCAACTTCCGAATACTCCTCCTCGAGACGGCCGGAACCTGCTCACCCCGAACCGAGCGAGAATTGAGCCCTCGACGGGTTCCTCGGCCCCCGATCCCATCCCCTGACCCCCGGCTCCACAACCCCTGATCCCCCCCTGGAGGAACCCGTGACCGCAACCGCCCTCGACCCGTTCCGACTGCCCACCTCGGCCGTGCCGACCCACTACGACCTCACCCTGGAGCCCGACCTGGAGGCCGGCTCCTTCGCGGGCCGCGCCGCCATTCGGATCGAGGTACGGGAACGCCTGGAAGTGCTCGTGCTCAACGCCAAGGAGCTCGAGATCCGGGAGGCGCGGCTCGACGGTCGTCCCGTGGCCGGGGTCGCCCTCGACCCCGAGCGCGAGCGGGTGGCGTTTGCGGCGCCGGGCTGCCTCGAGCCCGGCCCCCGCACCCTGGAGGTCGTCTTCCGGGGGGCCCTGAACGAGAAGCTCGCCGGGTTCTACCGGTCCACCTTCACGGACGACCAGGGGCGCAGGCACACCATCGCCACCACCCAGCTCCAGAGCACCGACGCCCGGCGGGCGTTCCCCTGCTTCGACGAGCCGGCCTTCAAGGCCACGTTCTCGGTGACCCTGGTGATCCCCGAGGGGCTCACCG
>JBFLZB010000263.1 GCA_040756475.1 Thermodesulfobacteriota bacterium | reverse complement strand
CGGGCTCGTACCGGTCCGGATGCTGAGCGGGTGGGGCGTGGGGGAGACCAGGGGGCGGATGGCTGCGCCCTGGATTGCCGTGGTGCTTCTCGCGAGCATGTGGGCCACCTGGACGTGGCTGAGGCTCGATGCCTGGCGCGATCCGCTCACCCTGTGGACCGACGTGCTCGAAAAGCAGCCGGAAAGCGCCCGGGTCCACGGGAATCTGGGCAAGGAGTACCACATCCGCGGCCAGCTCGCGGAGGCCCGACATCACCTGACCCGGGCGGCGGCTCTCGACCCCCGGGATCCAAAGCCGCTCGCGAACTTGGCCCGGGTGGAAGCGGACGGGGGCGACTTCCTCAAGGCGCGAGCGATCCTCCAAGAGCTGGAGCGCGGGGGGCTCCGCGATCACATCATCTATTCGGACCTGGGCTGGGTGCACTATCGGCTCGGAAACCTCCGGGAGGCAGCTCACGCCTACGAGTTGGCGTTGGGATACGAGCCGCGGCTCTCCAATGTGAACTACAGGTTGGCGGAGATCTACGCGCGCCTCGGGGATCGGGCCCGTGCCGGTGCCTTCGCGAGACAGGAGCTTGTTCTGAACCCGCAGCACCCGGAAGCGCGCAGGCTGCTCACAGCCTTGGGTGAAAACTAGCGGGTTTGGCTGTGCCGACCGGCTCGGCAGGCTTCGAGTGGCAAGGTTTTCGCGGTGACGGGGCCAGGTGGATCTTCCCAGGGGCCGCATCCCCCGAGTCCTTCCTTGCGTCAGGAGGCGCCGCGGGGTTAGCGTTTGACCAGATGCAAATGGAAGAGCGCGACCGAGTATGGCTCGGCCCTTCCATTGAGTCGCATTGGGGCAGGAAGGGCGCGGGGAGGTAGGTATGGCAAGCACGGAGCATGTACGCGGCCGCATGATACGCGTGGCGGCACTGGTGGCGGCTGCGACACTGGTGCTACCCGGCGCGTCCGGGGCGGCTGTGGAGGGGACCCACCACGACATGCGGCTGTACGGCCTCTTCGGCGACCAGGGGGTATGCGCCTACTGCCACGTGCCCCACGGGGCCCAGGCGGAGGTGGGGCTGTTCGCCCGGGCCGGCACGGGGGAGGGCTTGGGGCCCATCGGGAGCTTCTGCTACTCGTGCCATGACGGCACGGTGGTTCCCACGGCGCTGGTGGAGGCCCCCGACGGCTCGATGGGGCTTGAGGCGCTCACTCGGTCCCACGGCTTCGAGATCGCCCGGCTCGGGGTCCTCACGGGAGGGCTCGAGACGGCGGCCTCAGTGTACGCAAGCGGCCTGGTGCGGGTGGCCGACCCCGCCAACCCGCCCCAGCGGCTCGACTGCAACTCCTGCCACGACCCCCACGCGGACCAGAACCCCCCCTTCCTGAAGGCTCCCCTGGCGGACCTCTGCCAGAAGTGCCACAGCGGCCAGGGAGGTGCCGGGAGGGGGCGATGGACCGCCGTGGAGGATCGGGGCCTTTCGAATTGGGCCCACCCGGTGGGGATGCCCGTGCGGGAGAGCGGGCTGGACCGCGTGCGGGGCAAGCCCTGGGAGATGAGCTTTCACGGGCCGGACCGCTTCTATGACGTGCCCACGCCCTCGCGCGAGGACCTTCGCCGGGCTGATGTCCACTGGGAGACCGGGGGGCACTTGTTGGGGGCGGAGAGGCAGGTGGGCTGCCCCACCTGCCACTCGGCCCACATGCCCCGCCCGGGCCTTTTGGCGAGCGCCGGCGCAGCCTCGGGGGAGGTGATGCTCTGCACTGGGTGCCATACCGATGGGCTGAACCGCGAGAACCCCGGCGCCACCCCATACTACCACCCCGTCTTCGAGAGCTCGCTCCCCCCCTACGTGCACGATCACGCGAGCCACGGTGTAGTGGTTGACAACCCCAACATTCCGTCCACGGGAACCATGGACCTTTTCGTCACCTTGCCCAAGGACTGGCCACTAGGGGGCAGGAGCCAGCTCCTCTGCCAAACCTGCCACCGGGCCCACCGGGGCGTGGCGGGGGCCCGAGTCCTGCGCCGGGGGCCCCAGAACGCCCTGGTTGCCTGCAACGAGTGCCACGGCATGGGCGAGCAGACCGCGGCGGTCAACCGCCACCACCCCACGGGGAACAAGAACTATACTGACCCTGCGGTGGCGGGTTTTCCCCTGGAACTTGGCTGGCGCCGGGGCGTCGGCCTCCCCGGCGACCTGACCGACGGCCTCCAGTGCGTGGACTGCCACGTGGAGCTGGCGAAGAGCGCGCACAACTGGTAGGGGCGGGGGGCAGGGGCAGGGGCAGGGGGCAGGGGCGGGGGAGGGTAGGGGGCGGCGGTGTGGCTTTGGCTTGGGTGTGATGGGACCTATGGGACGTATGGGACCCATGGGTGGACAGGGCCCGGGGGGAGCCGGGCCGTGGGTTTTCTGCCCATTCGTCCCATGGGTCCCATAGGTCCCGTGAAGACCAGTTTCGGGCCAGCGAGGATCTCTTGAAGCACTGGTTGCTCTTGGCGGCGGCCTTGGCTGCCGCCGCACTCTTCTGGGGCACCCCTGCCCCGGCCCAGACCCAGGCCCCTTCCGGGGGCGTGCAGTGGCAGCCGGGGTTTCCCATGCGGGCGGGGGGGCAGGTGCTGCTGCTGTGGATTCCCTGGCCGGGGGCCGAGCGGTACACGGTGACCCGCCGCGACACCGCGACCCAGGAGGTGAAGACCTGGGAGGTGAGGGGCGGCCAGCACGTGGACGCCGAGGCGGCTGCGGACCGCACCTACGTGTACGAGGTGCGGGCGGTGCTGGCGGGTGGGGCGCCCGGGCCCGTCTCCGAGGGCCGGCGCGTGGAGGGGTTCAAGCCGCTGACCGCGCCCAAGTGGTCGGGGACCTACCAGGACGCCAAGGGGGTGCACCTGGTGTGGGAGGCGGTGCCGGGGGCGGCCTTCTACAACGTGTACCGGGGGCCCGCGGGGGCGACGCCCGCACTGGTCGCCTCGGTGCAGGACACCAAGCACGTGGACCCCTCCCTCAAGGAGGGCGCTGCGGTGTACCGGGTTCGGGCCGTAGGGCTCCAGAGCCAGGAGTCGCCCGACTCGGAGCCCCTGACCGTGACCCGCGCCGTAGCCGCGGCCGCCGTCCCGGCCGTGGAGGCCGAGCGCCGGTACGTGGAGGTGGCGGCAACGCTGCGGGAGACCCCCCTCTACCGGCTCCGGGAGCCCACGGATCTGGCCTTTTCCCGCAACACGCTGTTCGTGACGGACCTCGGAAGCCGCTCGGTGCTGGCCCTGGGGCGGGACGGGGAGCTGCTCTTCCGGTTCGCCACCGCGCCCCCGGGCTACGAGGCCGACCGGGGCGTGCCCTGGGGCATCCCCTGGGGCATCGGGGTCTCTCCCGACGGGGAGACCATCGCCCTCACCTTCCTGCGCTCCCCCGCCGTGCGCACCTTCTCGCGGCGGGGCACGCCCGTGCTCGACGTGGTGCTGCCCCGGCCCCGGGGCTACGAGGAGCGCCCCGAGGTGCCCCAGCCCATGGACGTGGCGGTGGACGCCGCAGGCAACCTCTGGGTCTCGGACCACACCTTCGGCCAGGTGGTGCGCCTGGGGCCCAACGGCCGGGAGACGGGCCGGGTGGGGCGGCCCCGGCTCGCGGACGACGCGGGCCCCTTCGGCACCCCCACCTTCGTGGCGTTCCACCCCGCGTCGGGGGAGACCTTCGTGGTGGACAGCCTCTTGGGGGAGATCTTCGGCCTCGACGCCACCCCGGCGGTGGCCCGCCGCTGGCGCCGCGCCCGGGAAACCCAGGGGAACCTCAATCTTCCCAAGGGCATCTCGCTGACGGGCCCGGGAAACCTCCTGGTGGTGGACGGCATCCGCTCGAGCCTGCAAGTGTTCACCGCCGCCGGGGAGCTCGTGGCGGTGTACTACACCCGCGGCAAGGAGTTCCTCGACCTGCGCGGCCTGGTGACCGCCGACTCCGACCCCGCCACGGGCGACGTCTACGCCCTGTCGAAGGTGGACAGCACGGTGTACCGGCTGCGGGTGGTGCGGTAGGGGATCGCCACAAAGAACGCAAAGGGCGCAAAGAAGGGCAGGTTCTGTTCGTTCTTGCAAGAAGAAGGTCAAGGGCCTGTTTCACGCAAAGGCGCAAAGCACGCAAAGAAGGGCAAACTCCTTGGGAAGGCCGAGTTCTTCTTCTGTAAAGTCCTTCTTGGCGTAATTGGCGTCTTTGCGAGAGAAGGAACTAAAGGCTTGTTTCACGCAAAGGCGCCAAGGGCGCAAGGAAGGGCATGTTCATTTGGGAAGGCCCAGTTCTTTATTGTCAAATGTTTTCCTTTGTGTACTTTGCGTCTTTGCGAGAGAAAGGTCTAAAGGCTTGTTTCACGCGGAGCCACAGAGAACGCAAAGAGCGCAAAAAAGAGCAATCTCTGCTTTCTGAAGAACTTCACTGCGTCCTTTGTGGCGAAAGAAAGAAGCTTCCTCAGTCCCACCGAACGCGCTGGAGTCTCTCTACCCTATCGAAGTGCGGATCCCGTGTGGCAAGTATGAGCCCGTGTTGCACGGGGAGAGCCGCGATCCAGATGTCGTTCTCTGGAATCGGTTGCCCCAGGGCCCGAAGACCGTTCTTGATGCGCCCGTATTCCCGCGCCGTATCGGCGTCACAGGGCAGGACTGCGGCGGCGGCCGTCAGTGCGTCCACGCCGGCCAGGTTCTGGGCGGTGCGCTTCGACTTGAGGGCGCCGTAGTACAGCTCGCCCAGTACGATGGACGGCAAGAACACTTCTTCCACGGCTTGCAGGGGCCGCGTGACCGCCGGTTCGGCTGCCAGCAGTCCGATGACGATGTTGGTGTCGAGCAGGAACCTACCACCCATTGGGTTCGATCGCCTCGCACCCTTCGAGTGAACGGTTTTCGCAGGTCC
>JBFLZB010000262.1 GCA_040756475.1 Thermodesulfobacteriota bacterium | reverse complement strand
GACCCTCCTGGGCGGGGCCCGGGCTCCCCTGGCCCTGGCGATCCTGGAGCGCTCGGCGGGCCGCACCCTGAGCTTCCTCGACTGGATGGCGGCGGCGGCCCCGGTGGCGCTCGCGACCGCCGCCGCCGCGGCGCTGCTCCTGTGGGCGCTCTACGCGCGGTCCGCGCCCGTGAACCTGGCCCCCGTCCGGGAGGCCCTCGCCCGGGAGGCCCGGGCTCTGGGTCGCGTGAAGCTCGGCGAGAAGGTCGTGGCGGTCGTGGCCATAGCCACCGTAGCGGCGTGGATCGGGTGGGGCGAGCGGGTCGGGCTCGCCACCATCAGCCTCTCGGCCGCGGGGCTCCTCTTCCTGCTGCGGCTCCTCACCTGGCAGGAGGCGGAGCGGGCGGTGCACTGGGGGGTGGTGGTGCTCTACGGGGGCGCCATCGCCCTGGGGAGCGCGCTCCACGACACGGGAGCGGCTCTCTGGGTGGCCCGGACGGCCCTGGGCGGGGCAGAGGCGTCCCCCTGGGCCCTCCTGGCGGGGCTGGCACTGGCGTCGCTCGTGCTCACCGAAGCCATCTCCAACGCCGCGGTGGTGGCGCTGCTCCTGCCCCTGGGGCTTTCCCTGGGGGCCGAGGCGGGGCTCGACCCGGCGCTCGTGACCCTGGCCGTGGCCGTCCCTTCGGGGTTCTCGTTTGCTCTGCCCATCGGCACCCCGGCCACGGCCATCGCGTTCTCGTCGGGGCGGCTGCGGCTGCGCGATCTGGCCCTGCCGGGAATCGCCCTCAACCTCGTCGCCCTCGCGCTGGTGCTCGCGGCGCTTCGGTACTGGTGGCCCGCCGTGGGGGCGGGTGGGGGCTGAGGCGCCCCCCGACCCCTTCGGCTCCGATTCCAACCCCTCGTCACAAGGAGACCCCCATGGCACGCATCTATGAAGACAACTCCCTCTCCATCGGCCGCACCCCCCTCATCCGCCTCAACCGGGTGACGGAAGGGGCCAGGGCCACGGTCCTCGCCAAGATCGAGGGGCGCAACCCCGCCTACTCGGTCAAGTGCCGCATCGGCGCCGCCATGATCTGGGACGCCGAGGAGCGAGGCATCCTCAAGCCCGGCGTCGAGATCGTGGAGCCCACCAGCGGCAACACGGGCATCGCGCTCGCCTACGTGGCCGCGGCCCGGGGCTACAAGCTCACCCTGACCATGCCCGAGACCATGAGCCTGGAGCGGCGCCGGGTGCTCGCCGCCCTGGGGGCCCACCTCGTCCTCACCCCGGGCGCCGAGGGGATGAAGGGGGCCATCGCCCACGCCGAGGGGCTCGCTTCCTCGGACCCCAAGCGCTACTTCCTGCCCCAGCAGTTCAAGAACCCGGCCAACCCGGGCATCCACGAGAAGACCACCGGGCCGGAGATCTGGGACGACACCGACGGCGCGGTGGACGTGCTCCTGTCGGGCGTGGGCACCGGCGGCACCATCACCGGGGTCTCCCGCTACATCAAGGGGACGAAGGGCAAGCCGATCCTCTCGGTGGCCGTGGAGCCCAAGGAGAGCCCCGTGATCTCCCAGAAGCTCGCGGGCGAGATGATCCGGCCAGGGCCCCACAAGATCCAGGGGATCGGCGCCGGCTTCATCCCCGAAACCCTGGACCTCTCGGTGGTGGACCGGGTGGAGCAGGTCGAAAGCGCCGAGGCCATCGACTTCGCCCGGCGCCTGGCGCGGGAGGAGGGTCTCCTGGTGGGGATCTCCTGCGGCGCCGCCGGCGCGGCGGCCGTGCGCCTGGCCCGGGAGCCCGCGTTCGCCGGCAAGACCATCGTGGTCGTGATGCCGGATCTCGCCGAGCGCTACGTCTCCACGGCGTTGTTCGAGGGGATCGGCGGGTGACCGCCCCGAGGAAGGCCATCGCCCTGCTCTCCGGAGGCCTGGACTCCACCCTGGCCGTCAAGCTCGTGATCGACCAGGGGGTGGAGGTCGTGGCGCTCAACTTCATGACCCCGTTTTGCAACTGCACCGCCAAGTCGAGCTCGTGCAAGCACGAGGCGGCGCGGGTGGCGCGGGAGTTCGGTATCCCGATCCGGGTGCGATACAAGGGCATGGAGTACTTGAAGGTCGTCGAGAACCCGCCCCACGGCTACGGCCGGGGCATGAACCCGTGCATCGACTGCCGGATCTTCATGCACCGGGAGGCCGTGGAGCTCATGCGGGAGGAGGGGGCGAGCTTCCTCGTGACCGGCGAGGTCCTGGGCCAGAGGCCCATGAGCCAGCGGCGGCAGACCCTGTGCCTCATCGAGCGGGAGAGCGGCACGGAGGGGCTGATCCTCCGGCCCCTCTCGGCGCACCACTTCGAGCCCACCCACGCGGAGCGGGAGGGGTGGGTGGACCGGGAGAAGCTCCTCGCCATCGAAGGCCGCTCGCGCAAAGAGCAGATCCGGCTGGCGACGGAGTTGGGGGTCGCCGACTACCCCTGCCCCGCCGGGGGGTGCCTGCTGACCGACGCCGACTTCGCCGAGAAGATCCGGGACCTCTTCCGGGAAGAGCCCGGCTACGATCTCAGGGACGTCCGGCTGCTCCGGACGGGCCGCCACTTCCGGCTGCGGCCGGGGCTCAAGGTGGTGGTGGGCCGCGACCAGGGGGAGAACGAGACCCTGGAGGCCGGCGCCCCGCGTTCCTACCGCGACCTCGGTCCAGACCGACCCTCGGCCCACAAATGAGTTGCCCATGACCTTCGATCACCCCGAGGGATGAAACGGTAGGGCGGGCGGTTCCCGCGTAGCGGGGTTCGCCCGCCGGGTGCGGCGGGGCAAGCCCCGCCCTACGGCGCTCCTGCGGGCTCGGGGACAGCGAGTTTCTTTATGGCGAGCTGAGTGGTCGACAACGCTCTCTTGCACGAGCCTCCCATCGGCTGTCCCCTAGTCACGGGGCGTGCGCGGAAGAAGGCGGGGGGCGGACGAGAAATGCACAGTTGCCCTTACGTTTGCCTGCCCCAATTCGTCGAGATGGATTACGGGTCCGGCGTCGACAACCGCATTTCGTCCCGCCTCAGTCATCCCCGTGCAGGCCCCATTCCACGTCTTCCCGGATGAATCGTTCCATCAATGCTGGCTCGTGGGCCTCGACGTAGCGCCGCACCGCCTCGACCACCAAATCGGCCTCGCTCTTGAACCAGCCTTCGCGCACCAGTGCGAGCGCCCTGGCGTGCAGTTTGTCCGGTACTTCCGCGCACAGCGTCCGCATTTCCCACCTCCGCTACCGCCCGTCACGCAGATCAATTCCACGCCGGTCTGGGCAACCACGGGCTGCAAGCGCTTGACGAAACCCGAACAGCGCCGAGCGCCCCCTCCAACAGGGCTTCCCCGTGCCGCTCGAGGCAGATATGATTGGTGGACGAACGCATCTTGGCGCTCGGAAGGGGAGGAGGCCATGAAGAAATGGGAGCGGATTACATTTGACGCGCAGGTGATGGGAGGAAAGCCTTGCATTCGAGGAATGCGGGTCACGGTTGGAACCATCGTGGCGCTCATCGGAGCGGGGCGATCGATTGAGGAAGTCCTGTCCGCCTATCCGTATTTGGAGCGGGAAGACGTGTTGGCGGCGCTGACCTATGCTGCCTGGCGTGCCGAGGAAAAGGACCTTCCTTTGGCCTCCTAATGCGAATTCTCATCGACATGAATCTTTCTCCGCGGTGGACCGACGTCTTTGCGGCCGAGGGCTGGGAAGCGGTCCACTGGTCGCACGTTGGAGATCCGGGAGCGCCCGACGCAGTGATCATGGCATGGGCTCGGGAGGGAGGATACGTCGTCCTCACCCACGACCTCGATTTCGGAGCCTTGCTCGCGGCCACGAGACTCGAGACTATCTATTTCCTTGACGGGCGGAATATAGGATGTCCCCTTTGCCCTTTCCCTTTGCCCCTTCGAAGTCGGGCTGGGCCTGGTTGGGGAAGAGGGAGGTGAAGGTGAGGAGGCGCATGGTCATGGCGCGGGTGCGGTCGATCATGGATCGCCAATCGTGAGTCGTAGAGGGTCGATCTCGTTACCCCGGTCGGCACCCATAGGTCGTCAGCGGTCCACGAGCACGCAGGGCGCCGCGTACCGAAGCAACTGCTCGTCCGCGGTATAGAGGACAAGGTTATCGATCAGGGACTGAGCGATCAGCAGGCGGTCGAACGGGTCCTTGTGGTGATCGGGCAGCGATGCGACGCGAAGCGCGTGGTACTGGCCCACGGGCAGGGACCGCACCCCGTCCCGCTCCATACGCGGAGGGATGAACTCACCCGGGGGCGCCGGCAGCGGGAGCCTGCCCAGTCGGTACTTAATGGCGATCTCCCAACAACTGGCAGCCGACAGATAGAGCTCATTCTCGCGGTCGGCGAGTTCGTTGCGAACCGACTCTCGCATGCGCCCCGGGCTTTCGATCATCCAGAGCCAAACGTGAGTGTCCAGCAGGATCCGCAGCACGAGCGCCCCTCAGCCCTCAAACTCAGCGAGGACCGCGTCGGGCAGTGGAGCGTCGAAGTCCTCCGGCACCGAAAAAAGCCCGGCGTCCCTCCCCAAGACCCGCGTCGCGCCCTCTTCGCCTTCCCAGGACGAGAGTCGAGCAATCGGCTTCCCCGCCTTGGCGATGACCACCTCTTCCCCCTCGGCGACCTGCACGAGCAGGCGAGAAAGGTAGGTCTTAGCCTCGTGAATGTTCACCATGATCATCGGCACCCTCCTCGGTTAGCTAACTTACCGAGCAACGCGGACTAAGTCAACCGAGTGCCAACTTGAGCGTCCGCAGCAATTGCGGTATTTCAGTTACGTCCCGATAGCGCCGCGCACACCCTGCGGTGGTGGGCGGAGCACACGGGTGCCCCGCACTCACCCTGCACGCGCCAAATTGTCAAATTGACAACGTCCCCCACGCACACGCGCCCGAAGGGGGACCTTCATTGGGCCTGTCGCC
>JBFLZB010000261.1 GCA_040756475.1 Thermodesulfobacteriota bacterium | reverse complement strand
GAAGACCCGGAAGTGGCCGCCCAGTTCGTGCAGCAGTACTACCGGGGCGACCGCATCATCCCTCCCGAGGTGGTGGTGGGCCTGGGACTGGCCCCCGGCGACCGGGCGCTCCTCGAGGAGTGGCTGGGGGAGAAGCGGGGCAAGGCCGTGGAGGTCGTCTCGCCCCGGCGGGGCGAGAAGGCGCAGCTCCTGGGCATGGCCGAGGAGAACGCCCGGGAGCTCCTGGCCGAGCGACGCCGCACCAAGGTGGGGTACGAGGCGGCCCTGGCCGAGCTCCAGGCGAAGCTGCACCTTCCCGCCCTACCCCGCCGGATCGAGTGCTACGACATCTCCAACGTCCAGGGGCGCGAAGCCGTGGGGAGCCTGGTGACCTTCGCCGACGGGTTTCCCCGCAAGGAGGGCTACCGGCGCTTCGTGGTGCGCACGGTGGACGGCTCCGACGACTTCGCCATGCTCTACGAGGTCCTCTCCCGGCGGCTCGCCCGCCGGGGGGAAGAGGGCTGGGAGCTTCCCGACCTCCTCCTCGTGGACGGGGGCCGGGGGCAGCTCTCGGTGGCCCAGCGGGCCCTGGCCGACGCGGGGGCCGAGGTGCCCGCCGCGGGCCTGGCCAAGGCCCGGGCTCTCCCGGGCGCGGGGGTGGAAGTGGAGCACTCCCCCGAGCGGGTGTTCCTGCCCGGGCGCGTGAACCCGGTGGTGTTGCCCCGCAGCTCCTCGGCCCTCTTCCTCCTCCAGCGCCTGCGCGACGAGGCCCACCGCTTCGCCCTCACCCACCACCGCAAGCGCCGCACCCGCGCCAGCCTCGCCTCCGCGCTCGAAGCGATCCCCGGCGTCGGCGAGCGCCGCCGAAAGGCCCTCTTGAAGCACTTCGGGAGCCTCAAGCGCCTCCGGGAAGCAACCCCCGAGGAGATCGCCGCCGTGCCGGGCCTCCCCGAAGCCCTCGCCCGAAGGATCGCGGAAGCGCTCCAAGGGTGAGCACCCGGGTGAGTTCCGGTGTGGGGCCCTCGACGGCAAAATCGGGCGGGGCTTGCTCCGCCGGAGGATGATGCCGGCGAGTTGCCGGAGGGGTGGCAAGTGGGCCCGGGGTGTCGAGCATGGGGCATGAAACGGAGGACAGGGGAAGCTGGCGGTCCTACGGGGGTGGCTCGGTGCGGACGCTGGGCAGCTTGTGCCGGATCGTGAGATCGCGTACCGCCCGGGTGTCGGCCGCCGAGGGCCGGACGGCGTCCTGCAAGGGGCGCAGCTCTGGGGTTGCCGGGCCGGCGAGGCGGTCCAGGGCCGTGAGCAGGGTGCGGGAGCGGACGTTGGTGCGGTCGAGCTCCAGGGCGCGGCTTACGTCTTCGAGTGTGCCCCCGAGCCCGGCCCCCACGCCCAGGCGGGCAAGGGCCCGCAGGTTGAACGCGGCGGGGTCGTAGGGGGTGAGGGCGGCGGCCCGGTCCATGGCCTCCAGGGCCGCCCGGTTGCCCCGGCCCTGCTGGTTCAGGAGACTCGCCCCCACGAATTGGTGGGCGGCCGAGAGGTTGGCGGCGCTCTCCCGTTGGCCGGCCTGGCGCAGGAAGGCCTCGAAGGCCTTGGCCGCTTCGGGGAAATTCCGGCGCTGGTAGCGGTACAGCCCCGCCACGAACGAGACGGCCGGAAGGGAGAAGCGGGGCTCCACGAGCCACGCCGCCACCCATCCGGAGCGGCTCCCCCCCAGGTCCAGCAGGTACCAGCTGCCGCTGCCGGCCACGTACCGCAGGTCGAGCACCCGGTAGGTACCCCGGAGCCTCCTCGTCTCCACCACGGCGCCGGTTGCGGGCGCGGCGCGCACGTTGATGCTGTCCCGGTCCGCCCGGACCTCCGGGGGGGGCACGTCCACCTGGCTGTTTTCCACCCACCCCACCGCGCCGTCCGGCAGGCGGACGCGAAACCACGCCCCCTCCATCCCGTCGGCCGGCAGGACCTGCCCGGCCGCGGCCCGGGCGATGATCCGCGCCCCCGGGGCGGGCTCCGCGACCACGGGGGCCGTCGAGCGGGCGACCACGGGCCGGCGAAAGAGGCGTTCGCGGGAGGTGACAACCGTCTCGAAGTTGTACCGGGAGCGAGGCAGCTCCGCGGTGAAGCCGGGGAGCGGGCCTTCGCCCCGGCCCAGGGTCAGGCTGAGCTGGAGGTCTGCGCCGATGGCTTCCGGGAGCAGGGTGAGGTAGCTCGTTACGTACACCTGGTCCCCGGCCTCCTGCACCAGCCCCCAGAGTGCCATGCGGGCGTGCTGGGAACGGGCGATCTCCACGGCGGCCCGGTGGTAGTCCTGGAGCAGGAGATCGGTCAGGGCGGTGGTGCCGGGGGGGCGGGCCAGGATCACCCCCGCCCCCGCTTGATCGCTGATGGCCGTGAGGACCTCGCGCCACAAGAGGTACCCCAGGGCCTTCCCCAGACGGGTCCCCTCGGGATCCAGGAACTCCGCCACCAGGCCCTTGACCTCCACGTGGGCGAGGACCTCGCGGCCCGGCCCCTGCCCGGGCACGAAGCTGGTGACGATGTCTCCCGCCCGTGCGGCGGTCCCCAGGACTCCCCCCGCAAGGCAGGCACCGGCCAGGGCCGCAAGGGCGCGCCGTCTCATGGCCCCAGCTCCTGCTCGACGCGCCTTAGCAGCCGGTCCAGGTCCGCGCGCTGCATGCCCTGGCCCGGTCCCGCCCGGCTGCGCTCCGCGATCAGGTAGGCCCGCAGCCGCTCCAGCCCTCCCCGGTCCCCCTGGGCGCGGGCCCGGGCAAACTCCCGCCTGCACACGGCCAGGAAGGCGCTCTGGTTCCAGACCGGACTGAGGCGCAGGGAGAGCTCGCCGGAGCTCAAAAGGGTGGCGGGAAGCTCCGGATCGCGCACCAGCAGGGAGCGGGAGCGCTCCTCTCCCGTCGGCATGAGGACGAGATTCGAGGTCATGGTCACCGACGCCGGCTCACCGTCGCCCGCTCGCAGCAGGCCCGTTCCGCTCACCACCCCCAGGGCGTTCAGGCGCTCTCCCACGGCCTTGGCCTTTTCCGGGCTGGCCGCCGTGACGGGGGACGGCACGGCCACGAGGCCCGCCGCGTCGAGGGGATCGTAGTCGGCGAGGGCCGGGTCGGAGTACAGATCGTCCATGGCCGTGGCAATGGCCATCCGGAGCGAGACCGCGAACGAGTGCGGGTCGATCCGGGGCGCGGAGGGTCCCGGCGGAAGCACCTGGTACTCCAGGAGATAGAGGGTGCTCCCCTCTGCGCTCCGCAGGGGGGCCAAGATCCGGAGCTCTTCCTCGGTGAGTGCCGCGAGCCCCGCCGTGGCGACCAGCTCGGCGGGCCGCAGGGTGCACCGCGCCCCGGGTCCCGGGCCCGATGCGCAGGGTTCCACCGCCTGGAGCGGGTCGAACCCGTCCTTGACGTATCGGGCCGTGACCGCCATCGAGGGGGGGATGGACCCCGCAGGCAGGGGCACCCGAGCCTCGAACCGGCCCGCCGCATCGGTGCGCGCGGCGCCCGGCGCGAGGCGCCCCCGAACTTCCAGGTCCACCTGGACGCCGGCCACGGGAGTGCGGTCGGGCCCCGTGACCACCGAGCCGGAAACCGTGAGGTCCGCAGCAGCAGCCGAGGCCAGCGCCCCGGCGGCCAGGAGGCACGCCGCGCAACGGAGCGCTCTCATGGCGCACCTCCACAGGGGTAGGAGAGGTACAGGGCCGCCCCTGCCCGCAGCCGGGCCCGGCTCAGGGAGACGTCCAGGGGCGGGCACCCGGGGGCCGAGACCCGCACAGAGCGGGGCCGTTCGCCGAAGGAGGGCGCGTAGGTGAGGGAGAAGTAGCCGGTGCGACCGTCCACGGCGCCCGACTCCCGGGCCACTTCCTCCCCCCGGGAGTCGAGGAGGGCTACCCGGAGCTGGTCCAGGCGCACCGCCGGCGGGCCGGCCCCGCCCGACTCCAGCGCGACCTGGCCCGTGACCTCTCCCGGCAGGGGTAAGAAGGCGCTCTGTCCCCAGGCCGCCAGCACCCCCAGGGCGAAAAGGCCGAACCCGGCCACCACCAGGAGCCCCAACAGGTTTCCCGCGCCTTCCCGCCTCAGCTTTCGGATGCCGTAGGCGAGCGCGACGACAGCCAGGGCCAGGGCGGCGAGCTGGGTGAAGAAGAGCGGCAGGTCCACGCCCACCCCGGCGAGCGCCGCGTTGACGGCGTCGGCCACCTTGACGGGCAGGTTGAGGTCTTCGAGCTCCATGGGAGCACTCCAACCGGCGGGCAAGAGACGGGGGAGCAGCCGGCGCGCTTCCATCCTGCCACGCTCGCCCGTGCGCGCAAGGAGCCCGTGACGCGTGACGCGTGACGCGTGACGAGTGACTTGCTCCACCATACGCGCAAGGAAGCCCGCCTTGAAGGAACCGCGAGGGGGGCTAGGCTGAAGCCGGTCGGTACCGGTGTCATCGCTTCCGGGGAGAGGAGGGTCTTCCATGCGCCCCACAAGACGCACGCTGCTTGCCGCGCTCCTTCTCGCCGCCGGCCTTGCCCAGGCCGCCGAGGCCGCCGATTCGTTGCGGTTCTCGCGCCTGTCGGTAACCGACCCCGGCATGAACGGCATCGAGGCCGTGAGTCTGCTCGTCCCCGCGGGCTGGAAGGCCGAGGGCGGCGTCCAGTGGTTCCCCGAGTTCAGCATCCAGGCCAATCTGCTGATGACCGTCTCCGATCCGGCAACCGGGGCGGCCGTGGAATTCCTGCCCGTGCAGAACTTCACCTACTTGACCCACATGGTGGTACCCATGCCCCGGGGAACAAACTACCTGGGGAACATCCTTTGGGAGCCGGTCCCTGACGCCGCCCCGTTCGTCCAGACGTTCTACCTTCCCGGCGCGCTGCGGCACCTGCAAGGGGGAAGGCTGGCGGGGTCCGCCGAGCTGCCGGGGGTCGCCCAGGCGGTGGCCCAGGCCTATGGGGGGCAGTCCACCGTGCGCGCGGGGCGGGTGCGCTACGAGTTCTCCCG
>JBFLZB010000260.1 GCA_040756475.1 Thermodesulfobacteriota bacterium | reverse complement strand
CCAGCACTCCACGGCCGACGCCTGGGAGAAGACCAAGAAGGGCTTCGGAGACGCCTTCGAGACCCTCAAGGGCACCTGGGACAAGGCCCGGAAGGAGATCGCCCCGGAGCCGTAACCGCGGCCGCCCAAGGTGTTGGGCCCTCCCACGGCGTCCCGGTCCGAGAGTCTTTGCCGGGCGGGAGGGGGGAGTCCCTGGCCCCCTGACTCCCGCTGTTGCCCCTTTTTCGTCTGGAGCCTCCCGTGACCCGAACCGGCCCCGATCCATACCGACTGCCCAACGCCGCGGTCCCGACCCACTACGACCTCACTCTGGAGCCGGACTTGGAGGCGGGCACCTTTGCCGGGCGGGCCGAGATCCAGATCGACGTCCGGGAGCCCCTGGAAGAGGTGGTGCTCAACGCCAAGGAGCTCGAGCTCCGGGAGGCGCGGCTCGACGGCCGCCCCGTAGCCGGCATCGCCCTGGGCCCGGAGCGGGAGCGGGTCACATTTGCCTCGGGCCGGCTCCTCGAGCCCGGCCCCCACACCCTGCAGGTCGCCTTCCGGGGCGCCCTGAACGAGAAGCTCGCCGGGTTCTACCGGTCCACCTTCACGGACGACCAGGGCCGCAGGCACACCATCGCCACCACCCAGCTCCAGAGCACCGACGCCCGGCGGGCGTTCCCCTGCTTCGACGAGCCGGCCTTCAAGGCCACGTTCTCGGTGACCCTGGTGATCCCCGAGGGGCTCACCGCGGTCTCGAACGCCCCGGTGGTCGCCGAGGAGCCCGCCGGCCCGGGCAAGAAGCGCGTGCGCTTCGGGCGCACGATCCCCATGTCCACCTACCTCGTGGCCTTCGTGGTGGGGCCGCTGGAGGCCACCGGGGCGGTAGACGCAGGCGGGGTGGCGCTTCGCGTCCTCCACCCGCCGGGCAAGGGTCGCCTGACGAAGTACGCCCTGGAGGCCGGCGCCCACGCCCTGGGCTACTTCGCCGCCTACTACGGCATCCCCTACCCGGGGGAGAAGCTCGACATGGTGGCGATCCCCGACTTCGCCTTCGGGGCGATGGAGAACCTGGGCTGCATCACCTACCGGGAGGTGCTCCTCCTGGTGGACGAGGAGCGGGCCACCCAGGCGGATCTCTTGCGGGTGGCCGACGTGATCGCCCACGAGATCGCCCACATGTGGTTCGGCGACCTCGTGACCATGCGGTGGTGGAATGGCATCTGGCTCAACGAGGCCTTCGCCACCTTCATGGCGACGGCCTGCACGGACGCCTTCCGCCCCGAGTGGCGCCGCTGGGACCAGTTCAGCCGGGAGCGCTCCGCCGCCTTCGACGTGGACTCGCTGTCCGCCACCCGCCCCATCGAGTACCCGGTGCGCTCCCCGGCCGACGCCGACGGCATGTTCGACCTCCTCACCTACGAGAAGGGCGCCTCGGTGGTGCGGATGCTCGAGCAGTACCTGGGACCCGAGCGCTTCCGCGACGGCATCCGGCACTACCTGCGAACGCACGCCTACGGGAACACGGAGACCGGCGACCTGTGGGACGCCCTGGAGGCGGTGACGGGGGAGCCCGCCCGCCGCATCATGGACTCCTGGATCTTCCAGGGGGGCTACCCCCTGATCTCGGCGGGCCGGGACGCCGCGGGAACCCTCGTTCTTCGCCAGAGCCGCTTCTACTACACGGCCCCCACCCAGGCGGACCCCGCCCGCTGGTCGGTGCCCCTCGTCTTGCGTTGCCTCGGGGAAGCCCCGCCCCACGGGGGAGAGCTGCGCCGTCTTCTGGAAGGGGTCGAGGTGCGCCTGGGCCCGGAGGAGGCCGCAGGGCCGGTGCTGGTGAACGCCGGGGGCTACGGGTTCTACCGGGTGCGCTACGAGCAGGGGCTCCTGGAGGCGATCTCCGGCCGGATGATGGAGGACCTCGCCCCCATCGAGCGCTACGTCCTCGCCGACGACGCCTGGGCGGCGGTGCTCGCGGGGGCGACGACGGCCCCCGCGTTCCTGGCCTTCGCGGAGCGGTTCGGGTCCGAGACTGACCTGGACGTCTGGGCCGTCCTCGCGGGGAGCCTCGCGAGCCTCGAGCGCCTCCTCGACGGCGACGCCCTGAGCCGCTACCGGGAACGGGTGCGCTCCCTCCTGCGCCCGGCCCTGGACCGCCTGGGTTGGGAGCCCCGGCCCGGCGATCCCCCCCGGACCCTGGAGCTGCGCGCCCTCCTCCGGCGCGCGTTGGCCGTGACCGCCGCGGACCCCGAGGCCCTGGAGCGGGGGCGGCGCCTCCACGAGGCCTACCTCGCGGACCCCGGCGCGGCGGAGCCCAACCTGGCCGCCGCCGCCGCGGCGGCCGTGGCCAGCAGGGGCACCCCCCAGGACTACGAGGTGTTCCTCACCCGGTTCCGCCGCGCCGCCGACCCCCAGGAAGAGCGCCGCTACCGCTCGCTGCTCGCCGCGTTCCCCGGTGCGCCGGAGATGGAGCGCACCCTGGCCCTGACCCTAGACGGCGCAGTGCGCACCCAGGACGCCCCGTACCTCCTGGCGGAGTGTCTCGCCAGCCGCGAGCAGGGCGAGCGCGCCTGGGAGTTCCTGGCGGCCAACTGGGACCGGATGCTCCGGGAGTATCCCGACAACGCCATCGTCCGCATGGCGGGGGGCGTGCGGGCCCTCTCCCGCCCGGAGACGGCCAGGAAGGTCATCTCCTTCTTCGCGGCCCACCCGGTGCCCAAGGGCCAGAGGACCATGGACCAGCACCTGGAGAAGCTCCGGGTCAACGTGGCGCTGCGGGAGCGGGAGGCGGGCAGGCTGGCAAGCGCCCTGCTCCGGTGAGACACTGCCACCGGCTAAAGACCACCCGACACCGACGCGGAAGCGAAATCGACGCGGTGGTCGGCGGCCCCCTCCGGCCGTGCCTACCCTACGTCCTCGACCGTTTGCAGGAGGAGGAATCCCTGCTCCTCGAAATGGGGATCATAGGCAAAGGCCGCCCGGATGCCCACCGCCTCCATGACCTCGAAGCCGGCGCAGTCCACGAGGCTTACCGAACGAAGGCCGATCCGCTCCAACCGCAGAAACGCGCGGCTGTGGAGAGACTCGTCCACCCAGGTCACCCGAAGCAGAGGCCGGATCGCATGTTCGAACGCTTGGGCGGCGCCGATACCGGCCCGCGCCTGCAGTAGCGCCAGCGTCTCCAGGAGCACGTAGCTCGTGGTATGGATCTCGGCTCCGGTTTCGAGGAGAAGCGAGAAGAGGGGCTTGGCATCCCCGTGCATTCGGTCGTTGCGCACGATCGAGGCAAAGAGGCCCGAGGTGTCTGCAAAGACCTTCACCGCTCCGCCTCCTCGGCGAAGTAGTCGTCGTGGCGAAGGGACACGTCCTCCCGGTCGGCCTGGAAGGCGCCCAGGACCTCCAGCGCGCGGTCTACGGGCTGCTTGCGGCAGCGCCTCAACTCCTCGAGGGCCTGGCGAATGAGCTCCGACATGGACTCCCCGGAACCCCGGGACAAG
Source organism: Thermodesulfobacteriota bacterium (assembly GCA_040756475.1). Taxonomy (NCBI): domain Bacteria; kingdom Pseudomonadati; phylum Thermodesulfobacteriota; species Thermodesulfobacteriota bacterium. The sequence goes on along the minus strand of JBFLZB010000260.1, from coordinate 1,490 downwards.
CCCTTGAGGAAGCGATACTGCTCCTCCGACAGGGAAATCTGGGTCCGCACCATGGGTCACCTCCTATTACATCACGCAAGAAGCATCTTACATCTGCCGTCTGCCCGAGGCAAAGAGAAGCCGGCCAAAGAAGGACAGCCCAGTTGATCCCCCTCTACGCCGCCAACGTCCTGTTCCTCGCTGTCCACGGGGCGTACTTCTTCCTCCCCGTCTACCTCACGGGCCTGGGCGCGTCCGAGGCTGCGGTGGGGGCCGTGATGGCGGCCATGGGGGTCTCGAACGCGGCGGCGCTGGCGGGGCTCTACTGGGTGGGAGAACGCCTCGACACCCGGCGGCTCATGCTCGCCGGCTGCGCAGCCTCGGGAGCGAGCTGCCTCGGCATGCTCGCGGTGACCGGCCTGGGGGGCATTGCGGCCCTGCGGATGCTCCAGGGGGTCGGGTTTTGCCTGTACTTCGTCTCCGCCAACGCCTGGATCGCCCAGTCGTGCCCTCCCCAGGAGCGGGCCAAGCACCTGGGCTACCTGGGGGTGGTGACGCTCCTGACCCAGGCCGTGGCCCCAGCCGGGGCCGAGCTTCTGAGCACCCTGGCCGGATTCCCCGCCCTCTTCGCGGCGACCGCGGTCCTCGTGGCGGCGTCGGCGTTTTGGCTGACCCGGGTGCCGCCGATCGGCGTTCCGGCCCAGGCAGACAGTGCGCTCGTCCCGGGGCGCGGGACGACAAGAGCAGCCCTACGGCTCGGGACAGTGGCCCTCCTCGGCGGCGCCGGGTACGGCGCGGTGCTGCTCTTCTCGCCGCTCCTCCTCCGGTCCCGGGGCATCGTCCCCCTCTCGCTCTTCTTCACCGCCTACGCCCTGGCGGCGGCCGGGGTGCGCATCGTGGGGAGAAATTGGGCGAGCCGCTGGGGCAACCTTCGCCTCGCCCGGTGGTGCTTCCTCCTCCTGGGCGGGGCGACGCTCCTTCTGGCCCAGAGCCGCACGGCGCTTTCCTTCGCCGGGGCGTCGGCCCTCTTCGGCGTCGGGCACGGCCTCATGTATCCGGCGGTAGCAGCCCACGCCGTGGGCGCGCTCCCCGGGGGCAGCGTGCGGGCGCTGACCCTGTGGGCCGGGGGCTTCATGATCGGGGTGAGCCTGGGGGCGTACCTGGCCGGCGAGGTGGCCGAGAGGCACACCGTCGCCGCCGCCGTGGGCTGGGCGGCGGTGCTCCCCCTCCTCGCCTGGGCCCTGCTGGGCCCCCTTCCCGGCCGGCGATCCGCCTGAGCTGCCCCTGATCTCGCTCCCCCCCGAGGGATCAAGCGCCGACCGGGCGCGGCTCGCCACCCTCGCCCCCGGCCCCACTTCCATCGGTGGAGAGGGGATTTACTCCGCCGGTCCCCAGTCCACCAGGGGCCGGGTGGACTCCACGTCGAAGAAGACGGCGTAGCGGATGCGGGCGGCGGCGGCTTCTCCGGCGGCGGCCCGGATCTTGTCCTTGACCGCTTGGAGGTGGGGCCC
>JBFLZB010000259.1 GCA_040756475.1 Thermodesulfobacteriota bacterium | reverse complement strand
CCTTCTTTTTCGCAGGCCGCGCAACCCCTCGGGCTTCAACCCCATCAGCTTCGCGGCCTGGCGCTCCGTCAACCAAGCTCTCGGTTCCATGTGCTAATCCTTGGCCGTATTCGGGCCGATGTGGTATGGAGTGGAAAGCGCCGCCAAATCCTGCGAGATATGAATACACGGTGGGCCGTATACTGTCAATAGGATAAATCCCATGGACCGAATATTTCCCGGCTTGAGCGCTCGCTTGGCGTCTCTTGTGGAGCGAAAAGCAGGCGGGAATTGGCGGCAGTTCGCGATTGATGCCGGGGTGGCACCCACAACGCTTCAAGGGCTCAAGGAGGGGGATCCGGCACCGAAGAGCGAGACGGCCTACCGTATCGCTCAGTTCGCTGGCGTGAGCGTCGAATGGCTTCTCACCGGCAAGCGAATGGCCACAGACCTGGTCCAGCTAAAGGAGGGCCCTCCACCACCGCCCGACGCCGAGGTCGTCGAAGTGCTTCCGAAAGGCGCGACCTATCCGGCTGCAACCCGCGATCCCCGTCGGCCACTTACTGCCCCCGAAGCCGCTGCAGCCCTCATCGCGGCTCTCGGCGCACCCTGGCTCGACCCCTACGACGTCATCGCACGGGTCTCCGAGTTGGCCAAGGAGCAACGCATGTCGGGCTCGGCGGGGATGGAGGGTGGGAGCCGGGCGTGAGGAGGGCAGAGCTACCGCCGGGCTGGCAAATGATCACCGGCGGGAGCCCGCCTCAACAACAAGACGAGGCCGCGTGGATCGCGGCCGTCGTCAAGCGCATGCGGATTGGGTGGCGGCTAGTGAAGCTGGTGAGGTAGAAACGAGGGGGGGAGAGATCGAGAGGGCAACCCCATGACCGAATCCGTGCAGATCGACTTCGAGCCCGAGGTCTTGGCAGCGCTCAAGGCGCGCGCGGGCGAAATCCACCGGAGCCTTTCCGAGGTGGTCAACGAGCTCCTCCACGAGCACCTGGCCGAAGACCTCCACGACCTGGCTACATTCGAGGAGCGCGCAGGCGAGCCCACCCGGCCCCTGGCCGACGTGATGACCGACTTCCGGGCCCGTGGCCTCCTATAGCGTCGAGCTCACCCGCTCGGCCGAGCGCGACATCCAGGACATCGGCGACCGAGCCACGCGAGCCCGGCTCTTCGCTCGCATCCAGGCGCTTGCCCGCGAGCCTCGACCCCCTGGGTGTGAAAAGCTCTTCGGCGGCTCCCGCCGTTACCGGGTTCGGGCCGGAGACTACCGCATTCTCTACGACGTAGACGACGGCCTGCGCATCGTCGCCGTCGTCAAGGTCGGGCACCGCCGCGAGGTGTACCGCTAGAGAGGGAAGACCCATGGACGAGCGCGAAGCCTACCTTGTGCGGCTCATCCGCCAAGCCGTGCGCGAAGGCCGAGAAAGCCCCGTCGTCTCCTTCCCCGGAGCTTGCGCTGTTCCTGACCCCAAACATCGCGCCACGGGCCTCCTGCGCATTCTGGCGGGGGGTCTGCTCCTGCTTCTCCCCATCTCCTTCGGCCCCGGCCAAGAGTGCCACCCCACCGCCCAAGCGCCGGCCACCGCCCCGGCCGTCACCCTGCCCGCCGCCATCCCCGCCGCCTGCGCCACCGTGCCGGGCCCGGGTCCCACCATCGGCGGCCTGTTCGGCTGCGCCACCACTCGGGCCGCGGGCCTCCAGGGCGAACCCGCCGCAGCTCCCTGACCATGCGCGGCTCCGTAGGCTACGACCGGGCACGGCGCACCTGGTGGTACCGGCACGACCTGCCGCGGGGCGCCGAAGGGCGCCGGCGCACCACCGGCGGGCGCGGCTACCCCACCAAGCGGGCCGCCGAAGACGCCCTGGCCTTCTCCCTGTGGCAGTCGCGGCAGGCCGGCGGCCCCCCGCCCTCCGAGCTCACCGTCGCGGGCTACCTCTCCCGCGCCGTCGAAGCCCGTGCCGCCGCCCTGGCCCCCGGCACCCTGCAGCGCTACCGGCGCACCCTCCAATCCCTCGTAGAGCCCGACCCCCTGGGCCGGGTCGCCCTGGCCGCCCTGGGCCCCGGCGACGTCGCCGCCTGGATCGAGCATCTATCTCGGCGCCTGGCCCCCATCACCGTGGCCAGCACCTGGAGGGTCGTCGAAACCCACTTGCGGCCCCTGGCCGAGAGCCTCCCCGCCGGCACCCTGGCGCCCCAACTGCCCCGGGTACCGCGCCCGCCGCTTCGCGTCTGGTCCCCCGAGCACACCCGCCGGGTCCTCCTGGGCCTGCGGGGCGACCTGCTCCACACCCCGCTCCTCGTGGCCGTCACCACCGGCCTGCGCGCCGGCGAGCTCCTGGCCCTGGAGTGGGGCGACCTCCAGGGCGACGCCCTCGTCATCCAGAAGAGCGTCTCCTGGATCGGCGGCGGGCCGCTCCTCAAAGAGACCAAGACCAAAGAGCACCGCCGCGTCGAGCTCTACCCCGAAGCCCTGGCCGCCCTCGAAGAGCACCGGGCGGCACAACGCACCCGCCGGCTCCTCCTGCCCGAGTGGGACTGCGGCGAACGCATCTTCCCCCGGTGGAGCGGCGGCTGGTGGTGCCCCCAGAACCTCTCCACCCAGTTCGGCGTGCGCCTCAAGCGCCTGCCCGTGCCCCGCATCCGGTGGCACGACCTGCGGCACACCCACGCCAGCCACCTCCTGGCCGCCGGCGTCCCCGTGCCCACCGTCTCCGCGCGGCTCGGCCACGCCAACGTCGCCACCACGCTGCGCATCTACGCCCACCTCGTCCCCGGCCAACAGCGCGAAGCCGTGCGCCTGGGCGCCCCCTTCCTGGCCCTCGACCGCGGCGAAACCTGCAATATCGGTACGCACAGGTACGCACGCACTCAGAAAAGCCGCGAGGAATCAACGAATGGATGACCGAGCCTGGGTGGTGCACCGGGAAAACGTGGGGGGAGAGTACTACCGGCTGCGCCTGCGGCCGGCCCAGCCGTTCCCGTCGGTGCCGGGGCAGTTCGTGATGGTGAAGGTGTCCGACGGCCTGGACCCGCTCCTGCGCCGCCCCTTGAGCATCCACCGGGTTGCGGCTTCCGAGGCCGGGGAGTTCGAGGTGCTCTTCCGGGTGGTGGGGGCGGGTACCCGGCGCCTGGCCCGGGTGCATGTGGGAGAGCGGGTGGACGTGCTGGCACCCCTGGGGCGCGGCTTTCGCCTGGAGGCAGGGCGCCCGCTCCTGGTGGCGGGCGGCATCGGGGTGGCGCCGCTCCTCTACCTGGCCGACGCCTTTCTGGCCCGCGGCGTGCGACCCAAGCTGCTCCTGGGGGGGAGGGCGGACCGCGACGTGCTCTGCCACGACGACTTCGCGTGCCTGGCGGTGCCCTACGCCCTGGCGACGGAGGACGGCTCCCTGGGGGAGCCGGGCCTCGTGACCCGGCTCCTGGAGAAGGAGCTGGAGGAGGGCCCCGGGGGCGTGGGCGTCTATGCCTGCGGGCCCTCTCCCATGCTCGCCGCCGTGGCCCGGCTCTGCGGGGCGGCCGCCGTGCCGTGTCAGGTCTCCCTCGAAGCCCACATGGCCTGCGGGGTCGGGGCGTGCCTGGGGTGCGTGGTCCCGGGCACCGGCCAGCCCTACCTGCGGGTCTGCAAGGAAGGACCGGTTTTCGACGCCGGCGAGATCGACTGGCCGGCACTGCTGCGCGCGCGGTGAGGCGGGCGCCGGCCGTCGCGCTGCCCGTTTCGCCCCGGCCCGGCCCCGCCCCGGAGTGAGGAACGCCATGGTCATCGGAGTGCCCAGGGAGATCAAGGACAACGAGTATCGGGTGGCGGTGGTGCCGGCGGGGGTCGAGGAGCTGGTCCGCGACGGGCACCGGGTAGTGGTCGAGGCCGGTGCCGGGTCCGGCAGCGGGATCGACGACGCCGAGTACCGGGCCGCCGGTGCGGAGGTCCTGGGCAGCGCCGCCGAGGTGTGGGGCTGCGCCGGCCTCGTGATGAAGGTCAAGGAGCCCCTGCCGGCCGAGTACCCCCTCCTGCGCCCGGGGCAGACGCTCTTTACCTTCCTCCACCTGGCCCCGCTCCCCGAGCTCGGCCGGGTCCTCCTGGACAAGGGGATTCGGGCGGTGGCCTACGAGACGATCCAGCTCGCCGACGGAAGCCTCCCCCTGCTGGCGCCCATGAGCCAGGTGGCGGGAAAGATGGCCGTGCAGCTCGGAGCGGCCTTCCTGCAGCGGGAAAAGGGGGGGATGGGCATCCTGCTGGGAGGCGTGCCCGGCACCAAGCACGGGCGCATCGTCATCCTCGGGGGCGGAGCGGTGGGGATCAACGCCGCCAAGGTGGCCTACGGGCTCGGCGCCGAGGTGGTCATCATCGACGTCAACCACGCCCGCCTGTCCTACATCGACGACGTCTTCGACGGCAAGGTGGTCACCCTGATGTCGAACCGGCGCAACATCCGTGAGGCCGCCGCCACCTGCCACATGCTCGTGGGGGCCGTGCTCGTGGTGGGCGCGCGGGCGCCCCACCTGGTGGACCGGGAGGTGTTGCGCGGGATGAGGCCGGGGAGCGTGTTCGTGGACGTGTCCATCGACCAGGGGGGCATCAGCCCCACCAGCCGCCCCACGAGCCACGCCCGCCCCGTGTACACCGAGGAGGGGGTGATCCACTACTGCGTTCCCAACATCCCCGGCTCGGTGCCCATGACAAGCACCTACGCCCTCACCAACGTGACCCTGCCGTACTGCCGCAAGCTCGCCTCCGCCGACCTGGCCGGCGCCCTGCGCGCGGATCCGGCGCTCGCCCGGGGCGTCAACACCTGGGATGGCCGCGTCACCTGCGGCCCCGTGGCCGACGCCTTCGGATCCTCCTGCACGCCGCTGGCTGAGCTCCTGGGCGGGGTGCGTTGACCGCGCGGCGAACCGCTAAGAGACGCGCAGCAAGACGGCCAGTTCACCCGTAGGGGGGGGGGGGGGGCGGGCCCCCCCCCCGCCCCCCCCCCCCCCCCCCCCCCCCCCCCCCCCC
>JBFLZB010000258.1 GCA_040756475.1 Thermodesulfobacteriota bacterium | reverse complement strand
CCGGGCGGCCAGGGAATCGCGGATGCAGGCGTGCCAGGCAAGGCTGAGGTCGTGCCCGTCGAGGGCCGCCACCGCGGCCCGGCGCACGTCGTCATGGGCACCACCGTGCAGGGCGATCCCGAGGAGCTCTCCGCTGGCGGCTGTGGGGGAGCCGGGAGGGGGGTTGATGGCGGGCGGGGCCATGGCTCAGGCGGCCTTGGCCTGCGGCGCCGGGAGGCAACCGCGGGCGCGGGACTCCAGCCACGCCTTCACGTCGCTTTCGAGCCAGCCCACCCGGCCGGGGCCCAACTGAAGCCGCTGCGGGAACCTGCCCTGTCGTTCCAGCCGGTGGATGCTCTGGACGGAGTAGCCCGTCACCTCAGAAATGGGGTGCCGGTTCCCTCTGGATTGCAGAATGATCGTGTCGGCCATGACGCCACCCTCCGCGAAGGAGTTGTAGGGTTGGCGCCACGATAAGATGGGATGTTCTGGCTTAGAACCCGAGGAGATAGCGGGCTGTTGCCTCTATCGCCTCAGGTGCCCTTGAACAGCTTGCACGCCTCGGCCAGGTAGTGGTCGAGCCAGGGCGGCCCGCCCCCTTCCTCCGGAGGGAGCCCGTGGGTGGTCGCGGCCCAGGCGGCCCGTGCCAGCTCCGGAAACGGGCCCTCGTACTGCCCGGAGCCGTCCTTGCTCGGCCAGACCCTCGGCGCCTTCCCGGTGGCCTGCTGGTAGACGTTCGCCAAGCTCTCCACGAACCACCACTTTGCCGGGTCGCGCCGGCCCCGGCGCAACCGAACCTTGGGCACGTCGGTCCCGGTGACGGGCTCGCGCCATGTTGCCGCGGCCCGTTGCAGCATCCCCACCAGGTGGGCAATGTCCAAGGTGCGGAGGGTCTCGCCGTGCCAGTCCACAAGCTGGGGGTCGCGCAAGGCGCCGTGTCGCCCGCTCTGCTCCAGGGCGTCGCGCGCCGCGGGGGAAAGCCCCCCCAGGGCCTCCAGGAGGGCGCCCGCGTGCTTCTCCACCCGTGCCAGCTCATCCCCCAGGCGTTTCTTCGAGACGGGGCCCGGCTCCTCCTTCGCGCACAGGCGGGCCCGGGTGAAGCGGATGTATCCCTGAATCGTCGGGAGATAGGCTTCGGGGTTCGCGCATCCGGCCCGTTCCAGCGCGGCCAGGATCGCGCTCTCCCCTCCCGTATGGTACGGCGCGGGGTCCTCAGACCGTACCCAGGCCGCGGGAGGATTCAGGGGGCCAACGTCGGGGGACTTCCGGCGGGAGCTCATCCCTGTCCTCCTGCCCGAAGCTGAATGACCTTCGCCTCGCCCTTGCCGGCCAGGATGCGCCCCAGGTGCGCCCCCCAGCGGTTCAACGCCTCCCGCTTCTCGGCGTCGTAGCTGTGCCGGTTGTAGACGGCCTGGACGCCCTGCAAGGTGTGGTTCAAGACGCGCTCCACGGTGAAGGGGCTCACGCCGATCCCGGCCATGTGAGAGGCTGCGCTTCTGCGCATGTCGTGGGGGGTCCAGGCGGGGATGCCGAAGGCGGCTTGATTGAGCCGCACGGCCTGGGCGATGGCGTTGATCTGGACGTGTCCCGGGCGGCCTTCCTTGGGCCGGGGGGAGGGGAACACGTACCCGGTACCGCGGGGGCCCAGTACCTCCAGGGCCAGCTTCGACAGGTGCACCCGGTGGGAGAGGCCGTTCTTCGCGCGCTCGCCGGGAATCGTCCACCACGTGCCCTCGATCTCCTCCCAGGTCATGCCCGCCACCTCCCCGGGCCGCTGCCCCGTAACGAGGATCGCACGAAGCGCCCGGCGCACCTCGGGGGACATTGCCACCGCGGGGCCCTTGGGGGCCGGGTCGTCCTTCCGCCGGGGCGTGGGGGGTTCCAGGAGCCTCCAGACGCGGCGCAGCTCGTCCGGGGTGAGAACCCGATCCTTGCTCACCTTCTTTGCTGGGGCCTTGATGCCCGCACAGGGATTCTCGTCCAGGATGCCCTCCTCCACGGCCCACCCGAACATCTTGCGCAGGACGGCGAGAAGGCGGTTGGCGGCAATGGGGGCCCCCGCGTCCACCTTCGCCCGCAGGAGCTCCCGCACGTGGGCCCGCGTCACGTCGCGCGCCTTGAGCTTGCCCAGGACCGGCTCCACGTCGTTGTCGAGGTAACGCTTGTCTTCCTGCCAGGACCGCTTGCGCGCCTTGCCGTACTTCTCCACGAAGTCGTCGGCGAGCTTCTCCAAGGTCGTCGCCAGCCGGTCGGCCTCTCGGGCGGCCTGCGCGGCCAGTCGTTCCCGCTGCTTCTCTGCCGCGGGGTCGATACCCTTGGCCACCAAGGCACGGGCCTTGTCCGCCTCCGCCCGGGCCTCGGCCAGGGAGACGGCCGGGTAGGGTCCGATGGTGAGCTTCTGGCGTCCGTCTCCGAAGCGGTACCGGTAGACCCAAGACTTCGCCCCCGTCTCCGTTACCCGGAGGATGAGCCCGCTACCGGCCCCGTCCCCCAGCTCCAGACGCTTCCCCGGTTCGGGCTTCGCGGTTCGGACCTTGGCGTCTGTGAGCATGGCGGCCTCCTCTCGGGGTGGGCCCCCCAGACCCCCGGGGACCATTCTCGGGGGGCCCACTGGGGGGCCCACCTTGACCCGGCTTGGGGTGTCTCGGGGTGAGACGGTGTGAGAGGGAGCCTAGCCGAGAAATGCCTGAACGGCAAGGAAAAACTGGCGTGTCTGGGTGAAGAGGCGGGGAGGCTTGAGACGGCCTGAAAGGGTGTCTCGGGCTCACTCTTAATCAGTAGGTTGGAGGTTCGATTCCTCCACGGCTCACCAAAGAAATCAAGGGGTTACGAGGCGTCTCTCGTAACCCCTTTTTCTTTCCCTGGAGGCAAAGTGTCCGTTTAGGTGTCTGTTTTCGGGGCGGCCCTGCGCCCCACCGCTTCGGCCCCCTCGTGCGGCAACGCTGCCCCCCGGCCTGCCCGCTTGGGGGCCGAGTTCTTTCCGGAACCCCCCGAGTACCGCGCCCAGCCGTCTGCGCTTAGAGAAGCGTCCCCACGGCCTTGGGGGCTCGCAGGGGCGCCCATGGTCGTCGCCTCGGTAGGCCCCCTACCCCACCATCTTCGCCGGCAGGTAGTGGACGAATCCCGGAAAGAGGGTCACGAAGACCACCAGGAGGATGGTGATGACGAAGAAGGGGAAGGTGGCCCGCAGGATGAAGGGCACGTCTTCCTTCGCCATGGACTGGATCACGAAGATGCTGAAGCCCACCGGGGGGGTGATCTGGGCCAGCTCCACCATGAAGACGAGGAAGATGCCGAACCACAGGGGGGAGAAACCCGCGCCGGTCACGATGGGGAGGACGATGGGCAGCGTCATGACCACCATGGAGATGCCGTCGAGCAGCATCCCCAGCACCACGTACATGAGGCCCAGGACGAAGATCAGGAAGTAGGGCGAGAGGTCCAGGCCCCCGATGTAGCGGCTGATGGCGGTGGTGATCCCCAGGAACCCCACCACCTGGGAGAGGAAGGCCGCGCCGGCGATGATGAAGGTGATCATCACCGTGGTCTTCACCGAGGAGACCAGCGCATCGGCCAGGGCGGCGCGGGAGAGGTTGCGGAACGCCGCCCCCAGGGCCAGGGCCCCCAGCACCCCCACGGCGGCCGCCTCGGTGGGGGTCGTGTAGCCGAGGTAGATCCCCCCCAGCACGGCCGCGATGAGCAGGAACACCGGCGCCAGGTCCCGGACCGAGGCGAGCCGCTGGGCCCAGGTGTATGTCTCGTCCGCCGCGGGGACGACGGAGGGGTCGAGAAGCGCCCGCACCGCGATGTACGCGGAGTAGAGCGCCGCGAGCAGGAGCCCCGGCAGGATCCCCGCGATGAAGAGCTGCCCCACCGAGGTGTCGGAGAGGACCCCGTAGATGATCAGGATGAGGCTCGGCGGAATCAGGAATCCCAGGGTTCCCGCGCCCGCGAGAGACCCCAGGGCGAGGCTGCGGTCGTAGCCGCGCTTGGAGAGCTCGTTCAGAGTGATCTTGCCCACGGTGGCCGTGGTGGCGGCGCTCGACCCCGAGACCGCCGCAAACAGCGAGCAGGCGAAGACGTTGATGTGCAAGAGCTTGCCCGGCACCCGGGAGAGCCAGGGAACGAGCCCGTTGAAGAGCTTGTCGCTGATGGCCGTGCGGTAGAGAATTTCCCCCATGAAGATGAAGAGCGGCAGCGCCGTCATCGACCAGGAGTTGACGCTGTTCCACAGGGAGTTCGCCAGGAGGTTCCCGATCCGCGTCCAGATGGAGATATTGGGCGGCAGATGCAGGTCGAAGAGGAGCATCCCGGCGATGGCGGCCGCCATCAGGGAAAAGCCGATCCACAGGCCCGACGCGAGGAAGAGGAACATGATCCCGATGACGAGGACCGAGAGGACGAGGGGGTCGGAGATCACGGGCCGCTCTCCTTGGGGAACCGGTCAGGGCCGGGGCGCCGGCCCGAGCGTGCGGGCGAGCTGGGCCAGGAGCTGGAGGAAGAACAAGCCGAGCCCCACCGGCACGGCGAGCTGGGGAAGCCACATGGGGGTCTGGGCCGGGGTCTCGGAGACCATGCCCAGGGCGCGCACGTCCTGCACCATGGCGACCGTGTAGCGCAGGGCGAAGGCGCACAGCGCGAGCGCCAGGAGGAGCGCCGCCGCCTCCAGGGCCCGGCGGCCCCGGGTGCCCAGGCGGCCCAGCAGCACCTTGACCCGGATGTGGCCGTCGGCCCGCAGGGTGTGGCCGAGCCCCAGGAAGACCAGGAGCACGTAGAGATAGGCGCTGTACTCGTCGGCGATCAGGGTCGAGGTGCCCAGCGCCGTGCGCAGCATCACCTCCCAGGCGATCAATCCCACGATCGCCACCATCGCCACCGAGGACACGGCGGCAGCCCACCCGTTGAGGCGGTCGATCCCGCGAAGCCAGGTCTCCATGGAGCGCTCCTTCGGGGGGCCCACGGGGCGGGGCTCCGCCCCCAGGGCCGGGGGGGGCGCCATCCGGGAGGCCTCC
>JBFLZB010000257.1 GCA_040756475.1 Thermodesulfobacteriota bacterium | reverse complement strand
CCTGCCCGCCCCCCGAACCTTGCGCGGCCACCGGCGGGTCCAGCGAAGCGGACCCATCCTCGCCAGGGAGAACCTGGACGCATTGTTCGAGATTCCAGGTCCTGAAGGATTCCTGGGTGGCGGATCCCGGGTCTTGCCGCACGGGAGCCCTTTACATCCCCCCGGGCCGGGCTAGACTCGGCAGTCCGGCCCGGCGGCAGCAGCCGGACCCAATTGGCAACCCGAGACGAAGGAGGTTCCCATGGGAGACAGCGTGTACCGGATCATCGACGTGGTGGGAACGAGCACCAAGTCCTGGGAGGACGCGGCGAAGAGGGCCGTGGAGACCGCCAGCGGGACCCTGCGGGACCTGCGGGTGGCCGAGGTGGAAAAGCTCGACATGAAGGTGGAGGACGGCAAGGTGGTCGCCTACCGGGCCCGGGTGAGTCTCTCGTTCAAGTACGAGACCGGCGACTGAGGTGCCGCCTAGGGGCGACGCACGCGTCGCCCCTAGGGCTTTTCCGCCTTCCCCTCTGCCCCCAGGTAGTCCACCGTCGCCTGCCAGAACGACAGGTCGTAGCGGGTGCGCTCGTAGAGCCGCGCGTTCATGAGGGCGATGCCCGCCACCTCCGCCAGGGCGGTGAGGAAGGCCACGTCGTCCTGGCTGAAGTCCGCGGGCTTCGCGGAGTAGAGGCGCAGGACGCCGATCACCCGCTCCCGGGCCACGATGGGAACCGACAGGATCGAGGCGATGCCCTCCCGGGCAGCCGCGTCCGGGTACTCCACCCGGGGGTCGGTGCGGGCGTCGCGCACCAGCACCGGGGCTCCGCTTACGGCCTCCTGGATGCTGCGGTCCGCGTGGAGCGGCCCCTTGTTGAGGTATCGCTCGCTCAGGCCCCGGGCCGCCACCACCTCGAGCTCGCCGGTGGCCTCCCGCAGGAGCAGCACGCAGCCCCCCTTCACGCCGGTGAGCTCCAGCACCTTCTCGAGGATGAGGTAGGTGGCCTCGGTGGAGTCGAGCGTGGCGAGGATCGCCTGGGTCACCGCGTGGAGGGCCCGGAACTGCTCCAGGCTGCGCGCCGGGTCCGCGGGCACGGAGGCAAAGGACCGGAAGCGGCGCTTTCCCCCCGCCGACCCCTGGGCCGGCAGGTCCACGCCGATTCCCTCCAGCAGGGCCGAGAGCTGCACTCCCTGCTCCTCGTACACCCGGGCGTTGGCAATGGCCAGCCCCCCCATCTCGGCCAGGGCCGAGACGAACTCGATCTCCTCGGGCGAGAAGTCGCGCGGCTCGGCGGTGTAGAGCCGCAGCACCCCGATGACCCGGTCCTTGGCTACCACCGGCACGGAGAGCACCGAGCAGATGCCTTCGGCGCGCTTCTCCGCGGGGTACTCCACCCGGGGGTCGATGCGGGCGTCGCGGATCACGACGGCCTTGCGCTCGAGCACCTCGGGGATGCTGCGGTCCAGGTGGAGGGTGCCCTTGGCCAGGTAGCGCTTGCTGAGCAGGTGCGACGCCACCAGCTCGAGCCGGTTGGTCTTCTCGTCCACCAGCCGAAGACTCCCTGCCTTGACGCCCAGGGCCTGCACGCTGCGCTTGACCAGGAGCTTGAGCACGTCCTTGAGGGAACGGGAGGAGAGCACCGCCTGGCTCGCCTCGAAGAAGATCCGGAAGGAATCCTGCGTCCTCGCACCCATGGGGCTCTCGTCTCCTCGGGCCCAGGGGACCCGCCAGGGGGAATGCCGCTGCCACGGCAAGAGCGTGAGGCACCAGGATGCCGCATTTGTGCGCGGGGTCAACCGGAAAGGCGTGAAAGCGCGGCGAGGGGTACGGGAATGGGGCCTACGTGCTTCGATCATCTGCGGCCCAGCTTCCCCGGGTGGTGCCGCCGGACCCTCCCGGCTCAGATCCGGAAACGCCCCACGGCCTCTCGGAGGCTGTCGGCCCTGGCCGCTACCGTCTGGGCGGTGTTGGACACCTCGTTGACGGCGGTCACCGTCTGGGTGACGCCGTGGGCGATCTCGTCCACGTTGTGGGCCATGTTGCGGATGGTGGCCGAGAGCTGCTCGGAGGCGGTGGCCATCTGGGACACCTGGTCGCTGGTTGCAGCGATGCGGCTTTCGATCTGCTGTACCGATCGGCCGGCCGTCTTGGCGCGGTCGGCCCCCCCCGCCACGCTCGCCTCGCCGGTCTCCATGGCCCGGATCGCCTCGCGGGAGTCGTCCTGAATGGCCTTCACGGTGCGGGCGATCTCTTGGGTGGCCTTCACCGTCTTCTCCGCGAGCTTGCGCACCTCGTCGGCCACCACGGCGAAGCCGCGCCCGTGCTCGCCGGCCCGGGCGGCCTCGATGGCCGCGTTGAGGGCCAGCAGGTTGGTCTGGTCGGCGATGTCCTCGATCACCTCGACCACGCTCCCGATCGTCTCGCCCTGACGCCCCAGCTTGGTGACGATCTGGGCGGCGCTCCCCACGGCCTTCTGGATCTGGTCGAAGGCCCCCAGGGCCTCGCCGATGACGCCCCCGCCTTCCACCGCAACCGTCCGGGCGTCTTCGGAAGACCGGCTGACGGATGCCGCGCTGCGGGCCACCTGCTCCACGGTGGCGGACATCTCGGTGGTGCTGCTCGCCACGGCCTGGGCCTGTCCGCCCACCTCCTCGTTGCTGCTGGCGATCTGGGCCGTGGTGGTGGAGAGCTCCTCCGAGATGGCCGCCAGGTCCACGCTCACGGTGGAGATTTCCCGGAGCATGCCCCGCAGTTGCTCCATCATGCGGTTGAGCTGGGAGCCGAGCTCTCCCACCTCGTCGTGCCCGCGCACCCGGATGTTCTGGGTGAAATCCCCCGACGCCACGGTCTCGAGGGCGCCGATGACCTGGCGCAGCGCCTTGACCACGTAGCGGGGAAGAAGGACGGCCAAGGCGAGGGAGACGGCGATCAGCACCAGGGAGATCCCCAGCAGGGCCCGCAGGCTTGCCTCCATTCCGGAAGCTCCCCGCTGGAGCTCGCCCACGGACGCCACGGCGGCGTCGGAAGCGTCGCGCGCCGCGCGGAGGGTTTCGGCCGTCTGGGTCGAGGATTGGGCGAGGACCGCTTGCAGTCCACTCACGATGGCCTTGGACGAGGCGTCCACGGCGGTGACGGAGACCTGCCGCGCCTTGTCCAGGTCGCGCCCCGAGATCAGCGCGTCCACCGTCTGGAAGTACGTGCGGTACTCGGCGAGCGGCGCGCTCAGCGCGGCAATCGCCGGGCTCGACCCGCCCAGCTCGCCGATCGAGGCGTCGAGCCGGTCGAGAATTTCTTCGTGCTCGAGGACCAGCATGGAGTCTTCGGTGGCCAGGTAGAGCTTGTCCATGTGGCCCAGGGTGAGCTGGGCCACCAGGGCTTCCACCACCCTGCGGTCGAAGGCGGCGGAGGCCTCTACCCTCGCCAGGAGGCGCCCGCCCTCCTCCTGCCCGCTCACCACGGTCTCCACCGAGTGGGCGATGGTGTCGGCGATCTTTCCGAACTGGACGCTCGTCAGGAGGACGTAGCCCCCGAAGAAGAGCACCACGAGGAGGACGAGTCCGGCGATCTTGACGCTCAAGGTGATTCGGATGCGGCCCATGAACGGGTCTCCCAAGGCTCTGGAACCGGGGATCCCCCGCCGTGGCGGAGAGCCTGCGCGCAGCGCGGCGTGCGGGGTTCCGGGGGCGGCAGCGGGTGCCGCCCCCGGGAAGGAGGACGGCTACTTGGCGGGCACGAAGTTCTCGGCCACCACCGCCTGGGCCTCGGGGGTGAGCATGAACTTCACGAACTCCAGGACCTCTTTGGGGGCCTTCTGGTGGCTCACGAGGTTCAGGGGGCGGCTGATGGGGTAGCTGCCGTTGATCACGTTGGCGGTGGTGGCCGCAACGCCGTCGACCACGATCACGTGGTGGTCCGGGGTCACGAAGGCGGCGCTCACGGCGGTGACGGCGTTGGGGTTCTTCGCCACGTAGTTGGCTTCGTCCACGGGCCGGTCCACCTCGACCCGGTTGTCGCCGTAGATGCCCTCCATGTTGCTGGTGCCCATGATGATCTCGGTGAACACGATCTGGGTGGCCCGCTTCTCCCCGAGGATCTCGGTCACCGGCACGATCGGGGCGTCTTTGCCGCCCACCTCTTTCCAGTTGCGGATCTCCCCGCGGAAGATCCCCTCGATCTGCTTCTTGGTGAGGCTTCGTACCGGGTTGTCCTTGTGCACGATCACCGAGATGGCGTCGAACCCGATGGTGTAGAACCGAAGCCCCGCGGCCCGTTCGTCGTCCTTCGGGGCGCGAGAGACTCCGGCCAGGACCACCTCGTTCTTCAGAAGGGCCTGGACCCCCTTTCCGGACCCGTCGTTCTTGATGGAGTCGAAGGCGATGCCGGTCTTGGCCGTGAAGAGCTGGGTGGCCTTGGGGAGGATGTGCTGGCCGATGGTGGACGACCCGTTGTAGGTGAGCCCGGCCAGGGCGGGGGAGGCGAGGAACAAGGTGGCGGCGACGACGAGGACGGCACGTCTCATGGGGGGTTCCTCCGTGCAGGGGGGTGCTCGGAGACTCATTCTCCGAGATCAGCCGAGTTTCTCATCGGCATGTGCTGTGAGTCACTTGAGGAGGAGTAAATCAAAATTCACAGACAGTTACCGGGGCAGGCCCTTGGGGGAGCGCTGGGCTCGGCCCGTCACTCCGGCGCCTTCCAGGGCCTGGCTTCGGGCTCCTCGACCCCCTCGGCCGCGAAGAGGCGCGCCGCGGCGGCGAGCTGGTCGAGGCTGCCCAGGAGCATGGCCAGGTCGCCCGGCTCCAGGACGATCTTGGGGTCCGGGTTGGAGACCAGGGGGGCGCTGCCCTTCTGGACCGCCACCAGGGTCGCCCCCGTGCGGGAGCGCAGGGTTCTCTTCCGGATCGTGTGGGTGGACCCGCTGGGGAGTGGACCCCGGCGTCTGGGCGCGTAGGGGCGCACAGCGTGCGCCCGGAGGGTTGGGGGTGGGCCCGAGGGCGGGCGCACGCTGTGCGCCCCTACGGGTGAAAC
>JBFLZB010000256.1 GCA_040756475.1 Thermodesulfobacteriota bacterium | reverse complement strand
CGACGCAGAAGTGTCCGCCGAGATGGCGAGGATCGCGCACCGGCGGGGCGTGACCGCGGAAACTCTTCTGAACCTATGGGTACAGGAGAAGATCCGAGAGAGCGTGAAGGCCTGAGCGTCTGGACGGGCGCTAGGGGACAGGACGGCACCAGGGGACGGGACGTATGATTCATTGCCGGATGTCCTCATGAATCAATCTGTCATCTACGTCCCCGTCCACGAATCGTCCCCGTCCAACGGACGACCTCTCTGGCGCCCCGTTCCTGACCTGCTACCCTCACCTCACCGTCGGCTACCCACCCCCTGTGAACGCTTACCTCGGATCTTCCGACGATGCGCACTTGACTTGCGGGATGCCGCGACGGGCGTCTGCTACCAGATCGTGCGGACGGCAGGGTAGTTGCGGATTTTCTCGTCCCGGGTAACCACGGCCGCATCCAGGTGCAGGGCAGTGGCCACGATGATGCGGTCGGCGGGGTCTTCGTGAAGGAGGCCGGGAAGGTTGACGGACCGCAGCGCGATGGCGTTGTCCACGGGATGGAAGTGTACGTAGGGAAGTGATTCGGCCTTCCGCACCCACTCCTGCACGTCCATGGAGAGAACGAGCCGGCCCTTCTTGACCAGCAAGGCCACTTCCCACGCACTGATCGACGAAACGGTGACGGAGGCGGAGGCGGCCGGCGCGCCGAACCTCACCGCTTTCGGCCTCGCTGCCGCGGTTCGGTCGAGGCGGTACGGGGCTGCACTCCAGGACTCCCGGACCCCGCCCAAGAAATTTGGTGGATTCTGGTGAAGGTCCCGGCTCTCGTCGGGGAGCCAACCCCTGAGGGTGATCGCCCCTGCGGGGAAGTGAGGGAGGGGCATGCGCAGTCAGGTATGCCGGGGGCACTCGAAGTTCGTACGGGTCACCCTGGGAAAGGCGCAGTGAGAGCAGCGGGTAAGAGAAGGTACCGAAACTACGCGACGCGAGAGCTCCCGGCTGCCCAGAAAGCTCGCGGGTAATGCTGGCGGATCGTCCGATCCTTGGTCAGCAGCACTGCGTCCGTCAGCGAAGCCTGGGCGACGATGAGGCGGTCGAAGGGATCTCGGGTCCAGACCTGGTCCAGGGCTCGGGACACAACCTGCGCAAAGGGCTGGCCGCACACCCGCAGCCCCAGCTTGGCCGACAATCCGTCCACAACCGTTCGTCCGTCCTCGGCGATCTTGCCGATCTCGTAAAGGTACTGGAGCTCCAGCTCCACCATGGGAGACACCAGGAGGTCTTCGCTCTCGAGGAGGGCCCTTGCCTTCGGCCCAAAGGAATCCAGCAGGCCTGCATAGAGCCACGCCGCAGCGTGGGTATCCAGGTAGATCAAGGGTTCCACTCCCCGGACCAGTCCACGTGCACGAGCTCCTCGGGATCGCACCGCAGGAAGTCGTTCCGGCGCACCAGGTTTGCCAGCTTTCCCCCGGGCTCGCCGGGGACGATCCGCAGCACCTTGCCCTTGCGCTCGACCTCGAGGGGCACGCCCGTCTCCAGAACCTGGTCCAGGAGGCGGTAGATATTTTCCCGAAGCCGCGATGCCGTGACCGTCATGGATGACCTCCCGCTCCGATGACGTGGGATTGCCTGGAAACTAGCGGGAAGTCGTACGCATGTCAAGCGGTCCCCCGTACGCTCTCGCCCAGTTGACTTGACGCCCGTGCCGCACCGGCGTCGGGGCGGGGAGCACGCGAGGGACGTTGGGAGCACGCGAGGGACGTTGTCAGTTCGACAAGTTGTCGCGTGCAGGGTGAGCGCGGATGCGCCTGTACGATCCGCCGGGCGCCGCAAGGTGTGCGGAGAAGAGCGACACGTGGCGAAGGCGATCGAGGAGGTGCGTTCATGAGAAAGAAGAGCGACCGCTACCTGAAGATCGTGGAATGGTCCGAGGAGGACGGCTGCTACGTGGGCACGTGCCCGGAGCTGCTGTACGGCGGGGTCCACGGGAACGACGAGGCCGGCGTGTATGCCGAGCTTTGCCGGGTCGCCGAGGAGGCGGTGGAGCTCTACCGACGAGATGGAAAGCCCCTGCCCCCAGCGACCGCCGGCAAGAAGTACTCGGGCCGGTTCGTCCTGCGCGTTCCCCCCGAGGTCCACAAGAAGCTCGCCATCCGCGCGCTCCAGCGCGGCCAGAGCCTCAACGCCTACTGCCAGGAGGTGCTGCGCTCGGCCGACGGGTAGCGGGCGGCTGTCGGCAAATGGCCCGCGGGAAACGACCTTGAGTCGATTCAGGTCGTACTCCGGCCGGGATCGTCCGCGGCGGGATCGGGTTTCTTCCTCATGGGTCGCCTCCGCCCCGAGGCCTTCCTGCCGCGACACAGCCCCTTCGGGGTGTTCCCGGTTCCATGTTCCCGGTTCCCAGTTGAAGTTCTGTGGGAAATGCAGGCGCTGTGAGCGGAAGTACCAAGCAGCCTGCACGCCAAAGCGCTCGCGCTGGTGTGCGAAGGCTGGTTCGGACCCCAACCAACCCCGCATTTCTCCGCGGCCTCTGCGTCTTTGCGGTTTGGATGCCCTCAAGGGCCGAACGCGCCCGGCGCCGCACGGCGCCTCTCGGGAGAACCCCGGATGAACCGCACCGATCGAGACGTCGTCCTCGTGAACCCCGCCGCCCGGGGAGCGCCGGCGGACCTGGCGCAGACGCTTCGGGTCCGGTTCCCGGGGGCTCGCGTGTGGGCTACGCAGGGCCCGGGGCACGCGACGGAGCTGGCGCGCCGGGCGCTGGCCGAGGGGGTGGACCCGGAGGGGCGCGTGGTGGCCTGCGGGGGGGACGGGACGTTTCGCGAGGTGGCAACGGCGGTGGGCTCGGAGCGCTGTCTGGGCCTCCTGCCCACGGGCACGGTGAATCTGGTGGCCGCCGAGCTCGGCATCCCCCAGGGGCTGGACGATGCTCTGGCGGTGCTCGCCCATGGCGAGCCGGTGCCCATCTACCCGGGGGTGGCCGACACGCAGAACGGAAGCACGCTGTTCTTCATCGGCGTCTCGGCGGGCCCGGATGCCGACGCCGTGCATGGGGTGGGCCGTCTCGGAAAGAAGTGGCTCGGACGGTACGCTTACGCCGCGGCCTTCGCCAAACGTCTGGCCACGCCCGTCCGTGCCGACGTGCGCTGGGAGTGCGAGGGGCGCCGAGGCGCGTGCGGCCAGTTCATCGCCGTGCGGATGCCCCGGTACGGGGGCCGGTACCGGATCTCGCAGACCTGCTCCCTCTTTGCCCCCGGCCTGGAGGCCCTGTGCGTGGACGGCGCCCGGTGGGGGGTGCTGCGCTTCTTCTGGTCGGTGTTGCGCAGCGATCCCCGACCCGCCCGGGGGGTGGAGCGGTGGAAGGTTTCGGAAATGAGAGTGGAGCTCCCCGCCCACGGAAGGGTTCAGGTGGACGGGGACGCCCTGATCGCCCAAACTCTCCGCCTGCGGGCGGCCTGCGAGCCGGTGCACGTGATCGGGCCCGCTGGCTTCCCCCCAGGCAGAACCGGACCTCGCTCCGGTGTCGCTGTATCCCGCTCCGCGGTGGATTCGGCTGGCAGTCGAAGGTAAGGTAGTGACCCCCGGTGAGTGAGCCGTGGGTGTACCGCCCCGAGGGCCGGGCGGTTCGTGCGACGGAGAAATGGGCTATGGGAGATCCCGCGATGCGCGTCGGGCGCCGCACCCTTGGCGCAGGTGGAGCCGGGAGCTGCGCCCGGTGAACGTTCTCACGTTTACCTCCCTCTACCCCAACGCCGCCATGCCGAACTTCTGCGTGTTCGTGAAGTATCGGATGGAGGCGTTTGCGGCCCTTCCGGGAAACGCGCTGCGGGTGGTGGCGCCGGTGCCCTACGTGCCGGGCTTCCTCGAGGGGACCGGGTGGGGGACGTTTGCCCGCGTGCCCCGCGCCGAGCGGCAGGGGACGGTGGAGGTGTGCCACCCCCGGTATCCCCTGCTGCCCAAGGTGAGCATGCAGGTCCACTGGCTCCTGCTCGTGGCCGGCGCGCTGGCGACCGTCCGGAGGCTGCGGCGGTCTTTCCCCTTCGAGCTGATCGACAGCCATTTCGTCTACCCGGACGGCCTGGCGGCCGTGGCCCTGGGCCGGCTGCTCCGGGTTCCGGTGGTGCTCTCGGCCCGGGGCTCGGACGTGCACGAGTTTTCCCAGCTTCCGACGATTCGGCCGATGATCCGCCGGGCGCTTCGCTCCTGCGACGCGGTCATCTCGGTCTGCGGCGCCTTGCGGGACCGGATGGTGGAGCTCGGCGCCCCGGGGGAGAAGATCTCGGTGATCCCCAACGGCATCGATCCCCAGCTCTTTGCGCTGATGGGGCGGACCGAAGCCCGGGCCGCCCTCGGCCTGCCGGCGGACGCCCAGATCGTGTTGTCCGTGGGGGCGCTCAAGGAGCTCAAGGGACATCACGTGACCATCGAGGCGCTGGAGGGGGTGCTCGCTTCGCTGCCTCGAGCGCGGCTTTACATCGTGGGAGAGGGACCCCAACGGCCGGCCCTGGAAGCGCAGATCGCCGAGCGTGGGCTCGGGGACCGGGTGGTGCTGGTGGGAGAGCGCCCCAACCGGGAGCTCCACCTCTGGTACAACGCGGCCGACTGTTTTTGCCTGGCGAGCTCCCGGGAGGGGTGGGCCAACGTGCTCATGGAGTCGCTGGCCTGCGGGACTCCCGTGGTGGCGACCAACGTGTGGGGGGCGCCGGAGATCGTGACGACCCCGCAGGCGGGGCTGCTGTGCGCCCGGGAGCCCGGGGACCTGGCCGCCAAGCTGCGGGCCGCGCTCGCCCGCACCTGGGACCGGGAGGCGATTCGCGCCCACGTGGCGGGACGAACCTGGGAGGCGGTGGGGCGCGAGGTCGCCGCGGTGTTCGATGGTGTGCTGGCCCTTCGGGGCGTCTCGGGGGACGGGTCACGGGTCACGGGTGACGGGTGAAGGGGGAAGGGGGACGGGTCAAGATCCCAGCTCGGAGCTTGGAGCAGCCCCCGCGGGCGGGCGGGAAGAGTGGCCTTCGCCCGGCGAAGAACCTAG
>JBFLZB010000255.1 GCA_040756475.1 Thermodesulfobacteriota bacterium | reverse complement strand
CAGGCGCTCTCGACCGCAGCAGACGAAATGCTCCAACGAGCGACGAAGGTGGAAGAGCAGTTGCGAGAGAAACTGAAAAATGAAGCCCTCGCACTCAGCCTGGCGCCGCAGGAAGGATCGGCCTAGTTTCCACGCTACACGGCGCCCATCGACTTTTCCTCTTCCAACGAAGACATGCTCGTGTGGGAGGAGACCCAGATGAAAGAGACGCTCAAACCAGGCATCACCTACGAGCACCGGTTCGTGGTTCCCGCCTCGAAGACCGTTCCGGCGCTCTACCCGGAGGCAGAAGAGTTTCGGGCGATGCCGGTCGTGTTTGCCACCGGGTTCCTGGTGGGTTTGTTCGAGTGGGCCTGCATCCAGGCGGTCAACCCCCATCTGGATTGGCCCGCCGAACAGACCGTGGGCACCCACATCGACGTGAGCCACGAAGCCGCCACCCCGCCGGGGCTCGCGGTCACGGCCCGGGTCGAGCTCGTGGAGGTGAGCGGCCGAAAACTGGTCTTCCACCTGGAAGCCCACGACGGTGTCGATCGCATCTCCAGGGGCCGCCACGAGCGCTTCGTCATCGACAAGGCCAAGTTCGACGCCCGGGTTCGGGGGAAGGCACCCGCTTCGTGACGATGCCGGCCTGACGCGGGTGGACCGGCGAGTGCCGCCCGGGGATTGCCCCCCGGGGCGACGTCGCATCGGGTTCACCGGTGGCGGAACCGGGGCTTTCGCTTCTCCACGAACGCCTCCATCCCTTCCCTGCGATCCTCGAACCCGAACGTGAGCTGGAAGAGCTTGCGCTCGAAGGCCAGGCCTTCCCCCAGCGGCATCCCCTGGGACTGGACCACGGCCTGCTTGAGGAGCTTGAGGACGGGCCTGGAGTGCGACGCGATCCTGCGTGCGACGGCGAGCGCCGTGTCCAAGAGCTCCGCCGGAGGCACGACCCGCGACACCAACCCCGCCCGCTCGGCTTCGGCGGCATCCATCATCCGGCCCGTGAGGAGCAGGTCCAGGGCCTTGTGCTTCCCGATGGCCCGGGGGAGGCGCTGGGTGCCGCCGGCTCCGGGCATGGTGCCCACCGAGACCTCGGGGTGGCCGAAGCGGGCCGTATCAGCGGCGATGACGATGTCGCACATCTCCACGAGCTCGCACCCTCCCCCCAGGGCATAGCCCGCCACCGCCGCCACCACCGGCAGGCCGAACGCGGCCAGCCTGGGGCAACAGCCCGAGAAGTTCTCGGCCACCACCTCAGGCAGGGTCTTCCCCAGCATCTCCTTCAGGTCGGCCCCTGCGGCAAAGACGTCGGCACCCCCGGTCAGGATCGCGACCGACACCTCGGGGTCGCCTTCGAGGACATCCAGGGCCGCCGCCAGCTCAGAAACCAAGCCGTCGCAGAGCGCGTTCAGCGCCTTGGGCCGCTCCAGGCGGAGGACGGCCACCCTCTCCTCGGTCGTGACACTCAGGAACTCGTACGGCATGACTCCCTCCTCGCGATGGGCGGCGGCGCGCGACCGCCGGCCGCCTTTGGCCACAGGCTGGCACGATAGACCTTGCCGGGGGCGCCGGGCAGTGGCACATGCGACAATCTGCAATGCGATTGCGACAACAGGAGTTCCCGTGAAGCGCGTCCTCATCCTGGCCTTCGAAAACACGGTGGCCACTACCTTTACGGGCCCCCTCGACGTGTTCCACCAAGCCGGGCGCCTCTACGACCGCCTCATGGGGGACCGGGAAACGCCCTACTTCGAGGTGGAGCTCGTGAGCCTCGACGGCAGGACCTTTGCGACCCGCACCGGGCTGCGGGTCACCCCCCACCGCAGCATCGCCGGTGCGCCCCGCGCCGACCTGGTCCTGGTCTCGGCCCTGGCCTCCCTCAACAGCGACCGGTACCCGGGCGCCGTGGACTGGCTCGGGGAGCAGGCCGCGCGGGGGGCGGACCTCGCGAGCGTGTGCACCGGCGCCTTCCTGCTCGCGGCCACCGGGCTGCTCGACGGCAAGGAGGCCACCACCCACTGGGCCTTCGCGGATGCCTTCCGGGCGCGCTACCCGGCGGTGGACCTGCGCCCGGAGCGGATCCTTACCGACGGGGGCCGGGTGTACTGCTCCGCCGGCTTCACCGCCGCCGTGGATCTCTCCCTGTACCTGGTGGAGAAGTACTGCGGGCGCGACGTGGCGCTCCACACGGCAAAGGCCATGCTCTCGGACCACGGCCGCACCAGCCAGTCGCCCTACGCGGTCTTCCGCCTCCGGAAGGACCACGCCGACGCCCGCGTCCTGGAGGTCCAGGACTGGCTCGAGACCCACTTCTCGGAGGAGGTGCGGTACCCGGAGCTCGCCGGGCGGTTCGGCCTGAGCCCCCGGACCCTGGAGAGGCGCTTCAAGGCGGCTGCCGGAGTCACGCCGCTCGCCTACCTCCACCGGGTGCGGGTGGAGGCTTCCAAGCGCCTCCTGGAGGAGACCGGCAAGAGCTTCGAGGAGATTACCTGGGC
This sequence comes from Thermodesulfobacteriota bacterium, assembly GCA_040756475.1. Classification (NCBI taxonomy): domain Bacteria; kingdom Pseudomonadati; phylum Thermodesulfobacteriota; species Thermodesulfobacteriota bacterium. The sequence continues at coordinate 2,598 of JBFLZB010000255.1, read as the reverse complement.
CGTGGGCTACGGCGACGGGGGCTTCTTCCGGAAGGTCTTCGTCAAGGAGACCGGTTTGCGGCCGTCGGAGTATCGGCAGCGCTTTCGCCGGTAGGAACCGCTCGACAAACGAGCAGAGGACGATCCGGGTCTTCACCGGGTGAAGCTCCAGACCGCACTGCGCGAACCGGCCCCGGACCGCCTGGAGCTCCACCCGTGCCCGCCGCTCACTCCTGCAATGGACCAGGCTGTCGTCCGGATAGCGCTCGAACTGGGCGCTCGGAAAGGTCTTTTTCCATGTGACCGGAGGTATATAGAGTCCCCCTCCGCGTTGGGTGAGCATGGCCCTTCGTCCCCCACTCTACGTGGTCGGCAGGGAAGAAGCCTCCATCCCGGCGTCCCGGGAACGGTCTTCTTCGCGAGGAGCCACCACGATTCAAGCCGTGCGGCTCCCCGGCCGAAGGGAATGGGCGAAGTGCTCGCTCGCAAGACGCAGGACTTCTCGGACCGTGTCTGTTGCGGGAACTGGACTTCAGGGGAGTGTGCGTTGTTCCAGGGGATTCGCTTCAAGCTCACGACCCTAACGTTTCTCCTCGTGGCCACCATCACCACGGCGTCTTCGGTAGTCGCGATGAACGTCATGGACGAGTTCCTCCTGGGCCAACTCGTGAGGCGCGGGCTCGCCATCGGACGCAGCGTGTCGAGCGCCGCGGCGTACAGCTTCCTCGCCGAAGACAGGCTGGCGCTGGACAACCTCGTCTCAAAGGTCCGCGAGCAGCAGGAGGACATCGTATTCGTGGCCGTGGTGGACCAGAGTGGGCGGCTCCGGGCCCACAGCGACCTCCGGCGCACCGGCGAAGCTCTGGTGGAAGCCCAGGGCCGCCTTCTCGAGACAGAGCCGGACGGCGCCAGGGTCCTGCGGGTGCTTCGGGACGAGGAGCCGGCCTTCGACTTTCGGGTTCCGATCTCCTTCGCCGGAAAGCACCTGGGTCAGGTCCACTTGGAGATCGCCAACGACGCCCTGGTCACGGCCCAGTCCCGGGCCAGGACCAAGGTATTCCTCGTCTCCGCGCTGGTCCTCGCCCTGGGAGTGGCCGGCACCTTCTTGATCTCCAGGCTGATCACCACGCCGATCAAGGTGCTGGCCCGGTGTGTTTCCGAGCTCTCGGCGGGGCAGTACAAGGAGGAGATCCCCGCGCGGGCCCGGGACGAGCTGGGCGAGCTGAGCCGCAGCTTCAACGAGATGGCGAGGCTCATCACGGAACAGCAGGGCAGCTTGCAGCAGTATGCCCGGGACCTGGAGGGGGCGTACGTGGGGACCGTCAAGGTCCTAGCCACGGCGATCGAGGCCCGGGACCCCTATACCCTCGGCCATTCCGAGCGGGTGGCGAAGCTGTCGGTGGCCATCGGCAGGATCCTGGGCCTGGAGGAGGCCGAGCTTCGGGACTTGGAGCTCGCGTGCCTGTTCCACGACGTGGGGAAGATCCGGACCCCCGACCAGGTCCTCCAGAAGCTGGAGCGGCTGACCGAGGAGGAACGGCGCGTCATCATGCGCCACCCCGAGGACGGAGCCGACGTCTTGCGCATCGTGGAGTCGCTCCACGATCTCATCCCGGGCGTCCTCCACCACCACGAGTGGTACGACGGTCGCGGCTATCCGGATGGGCTCTCGGAGGACCAGATCCCTCTCTTCGCCGCCATCATCGCCATCGCCGACTCCTACGACGCCATGACCTCTTCGCGGCCCTACCGCGAAGCGCTGACGCCGGGGCAGGCCGCGGCGGAGCTGCTCTCCTATCGGGGAACCCAGTTCCACCCCCAGCTCACCGACCTCCTCCTGGAGGTCCTGGAACGGGACGGGGTCCTGGCGGGCAAGGAGCCGCTGGCGTGCCGGGCTTGAGGAGGCTTTCGCGGACCCTGGCCCTGGCCGCCGTCCTGCTCGCGGCCTGTGCGCCCCTGGAGCGGATCCCCACCCATCGGGACATCCGCCCCCCTGACGATGTCCAGCCGGCCGCCGCGCCCGCGCCTCCTCCGCCCCCCCTTGCCCCCCCTGCCGCGGCAGCCGAGCGCGGAGAGGCACTTCCAGTTCCCCCGGCCGCAGCCGCTGAGCGCAAAGGGGCACCTACGGATCATCGCCCCCGCGCCGCGCCGGAGCCCGAGCGGCCAGGTGAGCTGCTCCAGCAAGAAGCCTCCTCGGCGGCTCGGCAGGCGAAGGCTGCGGCCCAGTCCCTGGGCGAGGGGGAGGAGCGGTACCGGATCGGCGACTGGGCCGAGGCCGGGACCCACTTCGGCCGCGCCCTGGAGCTTCTCCCGGCGGGGGAGGGTTCCTTCGGGGACGCCGGCTGGACCCGAAGCCGGGTGGAAGGCAGGATCCGGGACTGCTCCCAGCGGCTCATGGAGGCGGGGCTGCTCCGCTATCGGACCGGCGACCTGCCCGGCGCGATCGACACCTGGCGCAAGATCGCGGCCTTCGACCCTTCCTTCGAGGACGCCCGCCGCAGCATCGAGACCGCCACGGCCCAGCAGAGAAACCTGGAGAAGATCCGCTAACGCCCGTGGGAGAATCGGAGGGGACGTCCTTGCTTTTCATGCCTTTTCTTCTTCGGGGCGGCCTTCCGG
>JBFLZB010000254.1 GCA_040756475.1 Thermodesulfobacteriota bacterium | reverse complement strand
GCTCGGCGCGAGTGAACGAACAGCAAGAACGGAAAAACCAAGGAAGAAAGCCAAAAGAAGAGGTCGTTCCCCTTGACACGGTCAGCCGCTTCACAGAAGGAACTATAAGCACGTTTCCCGGTGCGCGGTGGGGTGGGTGCGGCAGGTTGGGGCGCGTGGCAGGAGGTCTGGGGAGCCGCCCAGCGACGGGGAACAGGCCGCGGGGAGGCTCGTAGGCGGGGGCCGGGTCGGCCCGGCGCATGGGTGGTCGAGACCCCCCGGGCCCGCCGCGGTAGGCCGATCGGGGCTCCAGCCGTGGCCGACTTCCTGTTCAGGGGTGCCCAGGTGGAGTCTCGGGGGCGGCCCCAGAGCGGTCACGCTGGCGGTCCTGGAGACGGAGATCCCCGACGCCGTCTGCACCCGGGACTCCGCGGGGAACGCCCCGCGGTTCCACGCGCTCGCCGCTCCGAGACGCCGCGGGGAGCCTTGTTTCCGTGCCGTCACGCTGATGGCAACGGCTCCCACCGGCGCGACAGTCCACGGGCCGTCCCATCGTGAGGGTGGGAGCCTGCGCACGATGCTTGAGGTTCGGCCGGGCGGGGAGGGGAGGCTTGCGGCGTCCTGGCCGTCGAAGCGGGCATTCAGGCCCGAGGACGGATCCACCTGACGTTAGCCCCGGCAGCGCACCGTACGATGCGAGTCGAGCACGAGTACGAGCGAAACGGCGCCTTTGCGTATCTCGCGGCATGGGACGTCAAAAGGGCCAAGGTCTTCGGCCGGTGCGAGCAGACGACTGGCATCGATCCGTTTCGCCGGCTCGTGATGCAAGTCATGGACCAAGAGCCCTACTGCTCGGCGCGCCGGGTCTTCTGGGTCATGGACAACGGCTCCTCGCACCGCGGCGACGCCTGCCGACGTCGACTCCAAGACGAATGGCCGAACATCATCGTCATCCACACGCCCGTTCATGCGAGCTGGCTCAACCAGGTAGAGATCTTCTTCTCAGTCCTGCAGAGGAAAGTGCTCCAACCGAACAACTTCGCGACCATCGAGCAAGGACAGGAGCAAGTGCTGGCCTTCGAGAGGTACTATGAGGAGGTGGCGAGGCCGTTCGAGTGGAAGTTCACCCGACGAGACCTCGATGGCCTGCTCGAGAGGCTTGCCGAGAAGGAGCGCCAGCTGGTGGCGTAGGCGCTCAAGAATACGTCACCGAACTTTCGGACCGGGGTACTAAGGGTTCCCAGCGCGGACCAGGGGCCATCTCCCCTGGTCAGTTCCGGGCTCTCCCGGCTCCCGCGCGAGGAGTTTCCTTGCGTGCCAGGGGTCTTGGACCCCGCCAGGCCTCATCGCACCTCGCGCTAGCGGTGCGACTCGTGTTGCCTTCCGTCGTGCCACGAGAGCGTCGGCGCCCAGATCTGTGTCACTTTCGAGGCTCGATACCCTGCCCGCAAGTGCCCCTGTCAACGCCTCAGCTCGCCCCTCGCGGGACGCGCCACATGACTCGGGGCCGGAGTGGTTCGCTACTCCTTCTCCGTATGGGTCTTTCATCCACTACTCCTCGCCGGTTTTAACCGGCGCACCGTGGCGGTGACCGCGACCGGATGCGGGGTTGGACACGGCTGTGGCGACGGGGCGACCCACGCAGGCGGAGACGCCCCCGACCACGGGGTCTGATTGACTCAACCGCACCGGCCCCGCGTGTTCAAGACGTTGTCAGGTGAGTATCGATCCCCAGGCCGGTGGGCCAGCTCCCCGGTGCCGACACGTTCGAGTTCGCTACGGCGCGCCCCCTCAGAAACCCCGCGGTGGCCGCCAAGAAGCCGGGGCACCTCACGACCGTCGCTCGAAGGTTCCACCGTGAGGTGCCCCGAGGGCGGCGGCGCCTACCACCTGCACTGCGTGTAGTAGTTGGCGGCTTCGATCATGCACTTCACTCCATCGGGGGTGACGGCAAGACCTGGATAGGAAACCCCTGGGTAGATCGACTGGTCGGCGATGTGGTCCCGGCGAGGAAACGTCCGCCCGTAGTCGCGCGATTCAGCGTACGTCGGATCCGCATAGTAACCGGGCTTCCACTTCTCGTACCAGATAGCGTGGATCAGGCCGTCACGACCCACCCGCACGCACTGCCGGGGACTCAGGTAAGCGTTGTCTCGCGGGGTCTGTTTGTATGGTCGCTCGAAGCTCTCGCCGCCGTCCGTGGAGACGAGCGTATAGACGGCCTGGTCGTAGTGCACCATCTTGCGGTAGACGATCGTGATCGGGCCATCGGGCGCTACCGCGAGCTGCAGATATTCCAGCGTATCATCGAGGTCCAGCGAAGGCGGAAAGCCGAAGCCCTGGTAGGCGCGCGTGAAGCGCACGCGCGGTGGATATGACCCTGGCCAGGCGATCCAGGCCAGCGACACGAACCCCTCGTCATCGACGCCGACCCGCACGTCCGGCTCCACGGTCCCGTCCTCGAACACGAGGTGCTGCGCCGGGAGGAAGACGGGGTCGCCGGATGGGGCACCCCCAGGCATCCGCGCCGCAAGGGATCGGATGTAGTAGAGCTTCTGGCCTATCGCGGCCCAGGCAATGTGTAGCGCGCCCCACCGGTCCACCGTCACGTCCATCTCCAGGCCCCCGGGCGCCGAAGGGTCGGCCGCAAGGACCGGGGCGAAGGTCGCGCCCCGGTCCTCCGTCCATGTCACCTCGAGCCCTCGGCTACCGAACCAGGTGATGTAGGTGCGGGCTCCGTCGCACTCGACCTCCGGCGTGCACAGCCATCCCACGTCCTCGGACCCCGGCACGATCAGGGCTCCGTTCCAGTGCAGCCCGTCGGCGCTGCTTTGGTAGTACACGGCAAAGCCGTAAGTATCGGCGGTGTATGCCACATGACGCACGCCCAGGGCGTCGGCTGCGATGGACGAAGGGGACTGGCCGTGAACGTCACTCACATCGCGCCGCGCCGCCCAGCAGGAGCCCAGGTGCTGCAGCGGCCGCTCGACCGCAGGGGTGGCGGGCTCGGCGGCCTGAGGCAGCGCCGGTAGCATACACAAGAGGAGGAGGGGAGCTGTCACGGTGCACCTCCTCAGTACTTGAAGACGAAGATCTCGCCCGCATCCGGGAAGCCCAGCGCGGTCGAGTGCGGCGACCCGACGAGAACGTCCTCGAGCGAGGTACCACCGCGATGCGCCCGCGCGACGGCCCAGCCGAAGCGCTGGTCGGCCTCGGGGTTCCCGTCAGTGAGTTTCGTTTTCTGCCAGTCGCGCGGCACCTGCCCCGCCACAGCATGGGAAATGTACACCGCCCCGGTTCGCTCCGTGTCCCAGCCGCCCGGCGCCCCGATGATGAGATCGAGCTGGTCCTGGCCATCGGTGTTCGCCCACGCGAGGCTGAAGCCGAAGAGGTTCCTCTCCTGGCCCTCGGGCCAAGGCGCACGGATTATCGGCTCGTCCAGGACCCCGGGGGGTATGAGGCCGGTACCGTCGCCTCGGTAGATAAAGACGAACCCCTCTGGTCCGAGAGGATCGTCAGCGGGATCAACCGCGCCAGGGCCTCCGGTCGCCAAGTCGTCCCAGGAATCCCCATCGTAGTTGCCCACGGCTAGTGCTGTGCCCCGGCGAGCATTGTCGAGGGGGGTGCCCGGAAGCGAGGGGAGGAACTGCCAGAAGCTGGCGTTGTAGTTCCACACAGGGTTCGTGGCGTCGTAGTGACCGAAGTAGGCGTAGGTGGCGCCCGCGGACCGGTGCCATCCCCATGACCACACATCGATGTCAGGATCGCCCACCACGACGTCTCCCAGATCTTGGGCGTCCGGATCGGCAAAGTCGCCAATGCCGACCGACCAGCCGAAGTGGTTGTCGAGGTTCTCGGTCACGTCGTTGTCTTGGAGGTGGGCGTAGCGCGTGACGTCGGCCGCCCCATACGGAGGGTTCCGGAAGATGTCGGCCGCGCCGGCCTCGGGCGCGACCGGGGGACCGAGCTTGTCGGCCTTCGGGGCCCCAACGACCAGATCGAGGAAGCCGGAGTGGTCCAGGTCGCCCACGGCGACGCTGAACCCGAACTCCCCGCCGTGGTCGGTGTTGGGGTCGAGGTCATCGGAACGGACCATTAGCGTCGTCAGGGCGCTGTAGGGTTGCTGCGCCAGCGGGTTCCAGGGTCCGAAGAAGATGTAGACGCGCCCCTGATCGATGCGCGTCCCGACGTCGAGGCCCGGCGCTCCCACCACGATATCCGGGCTGCTGTCGCCGTCGATGTCGGCGACCGTTACCGCGAGGCCGAAGTGCGCGTCCTGCTGGATCTCCCCCGCTGGCGCCCGGATCTTGAAGGGAGGCGTCGTGGGCGACTCGATGGCAGGATGGCACTCGACCTCACCCGCGCCCGAGACGCCGTCGACCTCCGCGTAGGGGACTCCGATCACGACCCAGTCCAGTGCGCCGGCGAGCCGCGCCGCGGCAACGGCCTTGCCGAACTGCTCTCCTGCGGCAGGGTCAACGGAGTAGCGGTTCTCGGTCTGGCCTGAGGCAGGCCGGGCGAGAACCATGGTCACGAGGAGAGAGAGACAGGGAGAAGCCCGGATGATGATTCTCCTTCCGACAGGGTTAACCTCTTCTGCGGTCCCCACCAAGCCTCCGCCCCGTAAGCGCCGGCCCAGTGAGGCTGGCCACTGAGAGTCGGCGAACTCCCGTCGCCGCTCCCGGCGCCTGTGGGCCAGTGCCTGGGGAGCCCTAAGGACCTGCATTATGGAGCGACTTCCGGTCCTGTGTCAAGGTGGCGACCCAGGGTCCCGTGGATGGGTCATCCGGGGGGCGTCGCCGCACGGTGTGGCGCGAGTTACACAGGGGTCCCGGCGGCGTTTGCGGTCCGGCTAAATGACGCGATCGTCACGAAAGGAATCAAGGCCTCGCCGGGCGCGCCGCTCACGGAGGCGATTGAGAGTCGGTAGCGGGATCATCGTATGGAACGGGTAGCACAGGCGCGCCCACCTGAGTGATACCGCCTCGCGGGAGTCTAGATGGGATGAAGCGGCTGGCCAACCGCTTGAGCGGGTGGTCCCATAGACCACTCCGCTGTTGCTCGGATTCAGAGGTCGTGCCGACAAGGCACCTAGCGACGGAGGCCAGCCATGGACGA
>JBFLZB010000253.1 GCA_040756475.1 Thermodesulfobacteriota bacterium | reverse complement strand
GTGAAAGAGCCGCATTCCCGAGATCTCTACCGTTTCGCGAACCCACACGGATCGCAACACAGCCCGTTTGCTCCTGGCACTGTCAAACTTCGTGGGTCCCCCGCCATAGGCGGGGGGTTGCCCGGTGTACTTACTCGGCGGCGACCGATGCCTTGACAGCCGCCTCCACGCCCGAGACGAAGGCGTCGCGGTCCCCGGCGCTGGCGAACCAGTCCTTCCCGAGGACAAACGCCTGGCGGCGGGTGCCGTAGACCACCACATGACCCGGGGTCTCCTCGATCCGCGCGATGTCCTTCCAGGGCAGGAGCCCCCGGGCCTCGGGGGTCTGGAGCGCGAGGCCCTCTTCCCGGATCTCGTAACGCACCCGGGCCTGGAGGGTGCGGTTTCGCCGGTACTGGTCCCGAGCTCGGCGAGACACGAAGAGGAAGAGAACCACCAGGATGAGGAGGGGCAGCCACCCCAGGGCCGCCGTGCCTTCCAAGGCCGGCCGGCTGGTCCAGTAGAGCCCCACGCCCATGACCGCCATGTGCAGGAGCAGGACTGCCGGCCTTCGATAGAAGAGGCGGCGGCTCAGGCTGACGAAGGAAGCTTCGGAGATCGTCCCTTCCACGATCATGGGCACATCCCCGGCAAAACGGGTGGACGCGGGCGAGGCGCGCGCATCTTGGCACACCCCCTCCGGGCCGGTCAACCGGGGACTCGCCGTGCAATCACCTGTTTGGAATTCGCACTCTCAGGTGCCACCGCTCTTCACCCGCAGGATCACCATGGGCCCGTCGGGCACCACCGCCCACCGGGCGCCGGGCCCGTGCTTCTCCAGAAGGGCGCGAATCCCGGCGCCCACGTCCCGGACGGGGCGGAAGTGGTACCGCTCCAGTTCCTCCGGGGTGAACCCCCCGGTGTACACGTGGACGGTCCGCTCCAGGAGCACCTGGTAGGTCTCCTGGGCGCACCACTGGTCGGGGATGAAGAACTCCTTCTGCATCACCCGGTTCAGGAACGCCCGAGGGGAGTCGACCATCTCCAGGATCTTCCGATACTCGGGGCTCCCGGCCCCTTCGATACACCGGCTCGCCACCAGGATGTCGCCCCCCGCCTTCACCGCCGGGGCGGCGCCCGTGATCCCCTTCACGGTCTGGTAGAGATTGCAGTCCAGCGGCGCTCCTGCGTTGGTCGTGACGATGAAGTCCAGGGGGGCCTCGAGCTCGCGCACGCAGTGTCGCGAGAGGAACGCGCAGCCCTCCAGGTGGGCCGTCACCGGGTGACCCGAGAAGACCCCGGTGACCCGTTTTCGGGTATCCAGGGTCACGTTCACCACGAAGTCGGCCCCAGCCAGCCCCAGCACCTCCAAACCCGCCTCGTGGAAGGGGTTGCCGTCGAGCCTGCCGTACGCGCACCCTGGGTGGGCCACCATCTCGGGGCCGTGCATGTACTGGAGGGTCTCCAGGGAGCTGATGCCGGGCAGGATGGACTTGCGCCCCCCCGAGTACCCGGCCCACATGTGGGGCTCGATAAAGCCGGTGAGCACCTTGCAGTCCGCTTCCACGTAGCGGCGGTTCACCAGGGCGGAAACCCCTGCGCCGATCCGGCCCACCTCCACCATCTCGTCGCGGGCCTTCGAGAGGTGGTCCACCACCGGGTACCGGCCGGCCACCTCGGGGCCCACCAGGCGGGCCCGCTCCTCCTCGGTGGAGGCGCGGTGCATTCCCGTGGCCACGAGGATCAGGATGCGGTCCCGGGGGATGCCTGCGGCCTCCAGGGTCTCCAGAACGGGCGGCAGGAGAAGGGGGTTGGGCACCGGGCGGGTGACGTCGCTGATCACCACGCAGGCGCTCCCTCGGCCCCGGGCCAGGGCGGCCAGGGGAGCACACGCGATGGGCTCGGCCAGGCTTGCCGCCACGGCCCCGCGGGGATCCGCCAGGGGCGGGGCCTCCGACGGGGCCAGCACCCCCACGAAACCCGGGGTCTCTTCGATCTCGACGGGAAGCCCTTCGGTTCCGTACTTTAGGGTCACCAACATGGGGCACCTCCGGCGGAGTGGAACATTGGACAGACCAAAGGGTAGCGGAAACCCCCCCGGGGCGGAAGGCGAAAACCCGAAGAGCTCCCGGCGGCCCGCCCTGCCCGTGGACGGGGCGGCGCCGGCCATCCTGGAAGCCCTGGAGCGCGCCGGCGCCGCGGTGGTCGTGGCCCCACCGGGGAGCGGCAAGACCACCCGCATCCCTCCCCTGCTCCTGGACAGGGGACTGCTGGGCTCCGGGGCCTGCCTGATCCTCGAGCCCCGCCGCGTGGCCGCCCGGGCCGCTGCCCGCCGCGTCGCCGAGGAGCGGGCAAGCCCCCTGGGCGGCGAGGTGGGCTACCACGTGCGCTTCGACCGCCGGGCGGGGCCCGAGACCCGCCTGCTCTTCGTCACGGAGGGCATCCTGACGGCCCGCCTCCAGTCGGACCCCTTCCTCGACGGCGTCTCGGCCGTGATCCTGGACGAGTTCCACGAGCGCAGCCTCGAGGCCGACCTGGCCCTGGCCCTCCTCCGGGAGCTTCGCCGGGAGGTGCGGCCCGAGCTTCGGCTCCTCGTCCTCTCCGCCACCCTGGATCCCGCCCCCGTCGCGGACTACCTGGGCGCCGAGGTGGTGCGGGCCCACGGGCGGGCCCACCCCGTCGAGATCGTCTACCTGGACCGGCCCGACCCGACGCCGGCGGCGGAGCGCGCTGCCGCCGGCATACGCCGGGCCTGGGGGATGCGCCCGGGGGCGGGCGGGGACCTCCTCGCCTTCCTCCCCGGGGCCGGGGAGATCCGCGCCGCGTCCCGCCTGCTGGAGGGCTGGGCTGCCCAGGAGGGCGCGCGGGTGCTCCCCCTCCACGGTGACCTCCCCCCGGCGGCACAGGACGAGGTCCTGCGGCCCTCGCCCGTTCCCCGGGTCATTCTGGCCACCAACGTGGCGGAGACGAGCGTGACGGTGGAGGGGGTATCCGCCGTGGTCGACACGGGCCTCGCCCGGGTGCTGCGCCACGACCCCGGCCTGGGGCTCGACCGCCTCGCGGTGGAGTCCATCAGCCGCGCCTCGGCCGACCAGCGGGCCGGGCGCGCGGGCCGCCTGGGGCCGGGGCTTGCGCTTCGCCTCTGGACCCGGCACGAGGAGCAGGGCCGGCCGGAGCGGATCGAGCCCGAGGTGCACCGCACCGACCTGGGCCACGCGGTGCTGGAGCTCCTGGCGTGGGGACACCCAGACCCGGCCACCTTCCCCTGGTTCGAGGCCCCGGCCCCCGAGCGGGTGGACGCCGCCCTGGAGCTCCTGGGGCGCCTGGGGGCCGTGGACGCCCTCGGGCATCTCACGCCGACGGGGGAGGCCCTGGCCCGGCTCCCCCTGCACCCCCGCCTGGGCCGCCTGGTGGCGGAAGCCGCGCGCCGGGGCTGGGCGCGGGAGGGGGCGCGCCTCGCCGCCCTGGCCGCGGAGCGGGACGTTTGCCTGGCGGGCCGGGCAGTCCTGGGAGGGCGGGGCGCCCAGCCCGCACCGGGGCCCCTTTCCCACGACTCGGACTGGCTCCACCGGCTGGACCTCCTGGAGGAGGCGGCGGCGCACGGCTTCGAGCCGGAGCGCCTGCGGGCCCTGGGGATCGAGCCCGGAGCCGCGCGAGCCGCCTGGCGCGCCGCCGGCCAGGTGGAGCAGACGGCGCAAAGCCTGCCGGAAGCCGTCCCCCGCACGGCGAACCCCGCTCCGGAAGACCTCCTTCGCCTGGCGCTGTGCGCCTACCCGGATCGCGTGGCCCGGCGCCGGAGCCCGGACAGCCAGCGCTTCGTCCTATCCAACGGCCGCGGCGCTTCTCTCGCGCCGGAAAGCGGCGTGCGGCGCGCGCCGTTCGTGGTGGCGGCCCGCCTCGACGGGGGCCGGCGCGGGGAGCGGGCGGAGGGGGTGATCCGCTGGGCGAGCACCGTCGACCCGGCGTGGCTCGAAGGGGTGACAACCGAGCGGGAGACGGTCTTCGACCCGGGCACCGGGCGGGTCGCCGCCTGGGAGCGGGACCGGTACGGGGATCTGATCGTGGCCGAGCGCCCGATCCGGCCCGATCCCGAGAAGGCCCGCCGGCTCCTGGCCGGCGAAGCCGCACGGGACCCGGTCGCGGCTCTTCGCCCCGGCCCGGAGATCCTGGCGTTTCTGGCCCGCCGGTCGTTCCTGGCCCGGGCCGCCCCCGAGCTCGGGATTTCACCCCACGACGAAGCCCAGTGGAGGGCGGCCCTCGAAGAGGCGGCCCGGGGCTGCACGAGCTTCGACGAGCTTCGCCGGGCAGACCTCCTGGGCGCGCTGCGCCGGCGCCTCACGCCCCGGGAGCTCCAGCTCCTGGACCGGGAAGCCCCCGAGCGCTGCCAGGTCCCGAGCGGCAGCCGGCTGCGGCTCGAGTACCCGGAAGACGGCCCCCCGGTGCTGGCGGTGAAGATCCAGGAGGTCTTCGGCTGGGCCCAGGGCCCGCGGGTGGCCGGGGGCCGGGTTCCGGTGGTCCTCCACCTCCTGGGCCCCCACGGGCGCCCCCTCCAGGTGACCTCCGACCTGCGCAGCTTCTGGGAAAACACCTACCCCGAGGTTCGAAAGGAGATGCGGGGCCGATACCCCCGCCACCGCTGGCCCGAAGACCCCTGGAACGCGCCGCCGAGCCGGCGCACGACCCAGCCGCGACGTTGAGCCGCCGCCGGCTTGCCGAAGCGTCCCGGTGGAGTATCTTCCTTCGCGACACCGTGAAACGCGGGCTGCGCACCGCCCCTTCGCACAGGAGAAGCGCCATGGCCACCTACGTCACCCTGCTTCGCTTCACCCAGTCCGGCATGGAGCAGTTCAAGGACATGCCTTCTCGCCTGGACCGGGCCAAGGCGGCCTGTCGGGCCGCCGGGGGCGAGCTCAAGGCCTTCTATCTCACCCTGGGCCAGTACGACGCCATTGCCATCAGCGAGTTCCCCACCGAAGAGGGCTTTCTGCGCGCGTTCCTCACCATCGGCTCCGCCGGCGAGACCAGCATGGAGACCCTGCGCGCCTTCACCGAGCAGGAGTACCGGCAAGTGGTGGCCGGCCTGCCGTAGGACCGTTTCGTGAAGAGCTACCGAAAGGAGCTGTGGTTCGAGATTCCCGCCCGGCGGGGCTTCGTCAACATCACGCCCCAGGTGGAGGCGTGCCTGCGGGAGAGCGGCGTTCGCGAGGGGCTGTGCCTGGTCAA
>JBFLZB010000252.1 GCA_040756475.1 Thermodesulfobacteriota bacterium | reverse complement strand
GCCCCCGGGGGAAGCCGCCACGCCCGGGCCGGCCGCCCCCGCACGGGCAGCGTGCCGGCCTCTTCCAGGTACCCCGCCGCGGCGAGCCCCGTGAGGTACTCGCGCACCGTGTCGACCCCCAGCCGCGTCTGCTCTGCCGCGTCGCGCACGCCAAACGCCCCCGAAAACCCCCGCAGCGCCTCCCACACCGCGGCGCGGGTGTCGAGCCCGGGCACCACCCGGTGCGCCGGCTTTCTCCCGGCGCCCATCAGCCCACCCTGCGCCGCGCCGGAGGGTCGCCCGCCGTGAGGCTGCGCGTGCCCCACCGTGCGCGGTCGATGGCCGCAAGCCCCACCGCCAGGCACTCGCGGCGCACGTGCTCGAGCTTGATGCACAGCCGGCGCACGCTGCCCGCGCTGGCCCCGTGGATGGCCGCCACCAGGTCTTCGGCGATCTTCACCTCGGGGCAGTACAGCCGCGCCAGGTGCCGGGCGTCGTCGAGGCTCGGGGGCGCCGCCTCGATGAAGTCGAGCTGGCGGCTGTCGAAGCGCTCCCACTTGGCCAGGCGCGCCGGCATCAGCTCTTCGCCGATCAGAAGAATCGGCGCCTGGCTGCCTTCGTAGATGTCGCGCACCACCTCCACCGCGCCCTTGGCCACGATGTGGTCGAACTCGTCTACGATCAGCGGCCGCCGCGTGAGCACCAGCAGCTCGCTCACCGCGTCGGTGAGCTCGTAGAGCGTGCCCCGGGGCTCCTTGACGCCCAGCTCTTTGAGCACCGCCAAGAGGAGCGCCCGGCGCGTCCACGAGCTCTTGCACTCCACGTACACCGCCGCGAACTTGGTGGCCGCGTAGGCCGCCGCCATGCTCTTGCCTCGCCCGGGAGGCCCGTAGAAGGTCACCATTCCCGGCAGGTGCCGGGGGCGCTCGATGGCCTGCTGCACTGCCGCCGCCAGCCGCGCTACGTTGGTGAGCGGGGCCACGGTGCCGCCACCGCCGCCGCCCCCGTTCCCATTGTTGACACCTCCGGCCTGTGTCATACTGCCCTCCTCCTGTGAGTGCCCCTCGGGCCAACGCCCCGGGGCGTGGTTTCGGCCCGGGCTGCCACCCGGGCCGTTTCTCCTCTGGCCTGATGATCCCCCCCGCCCCGAATCTCCCTACTGCCCGGCTCCCCCGCCCACGCCGAACTCGCGCTCCATCTCGTCGAAGGCCCGCCACAGGGGCGTGGTCCGAAAGGCCATGTAGAAGCGGTGCGAGGCCTCGGGCAAAAGCTCCCCCGCCTGGGCGCGCCGGTCGAGCGCGCACCAGTGCTTGTAGCGCTCCACGTCGTCCATCAGCGCCGGATCCGGCTCGGCCTCGCGCGCCCGGGCCATCTCGATCACGAGCGCCTGCACCGCCCGGGCGTCGTCGTGCCCCCTGTCGCACGCAACGGGCCGGGCCGCGGCAGGCTCGGGCAGCCGGAAGGGCCGCACCACCTTGGGGTCGGGCAGCTCGGCCGCGGCCACCTCGGGCAACATCCGCGCCGCCTCCCGCGCGCTCATGCGCCGCTCGGCCGCCAACTGCTCTTTGCCGGCCTTCACCCACCGGTTGCGGTCGCGGTTCTGGGCCCGGCCGGCCTCCGTGTCGTTGAACGCCGCCGGCTCCACGCACGCGGCGTCGCACAGGTAGCGCCCGTCCACGCTGTACACGGCCACCGGCGCGTGAAGCCGCTGGGGGTCGAAGCGCACCATCACCCGCTGCCCCTTGAGCTCGGCGAGCTCGGGCGCCCAGTAGCGGTTCTTCGCCCGGGCGGGCGCTCCGTCGATCGTGGCCACCGCGCCGGCCGCGAGCACGATCTCGCCGTTGCCGCGCGCCGTGGCGAGCTCGCCGGCCAGGAGGCAAAGCCGCCGCTGCTCCGGCGTGGCCACCCGCACCGGGCCCCGGGCGTAGCTCTCGGCGAACACCTGGTCGAAGCTCCTGCCCGCGCACACCCCCCCGCGCCGGCCGGCGCGGGCGTTGTGGGCGGCGATCTCGGTGGAGAGCACCTGGAGAAACTGCGCCAGGGGCACCGCGCGCGAGCCGTAGTTTTCGGGCTTGGCGTCGGGCTTGTTTCCGGTGTACGCGCCGGAAAACGCCGGGTGCTTGGCCACGTAGCCGCACAGGTCGCGAAACGCCCGCTCGATGGGCTTGGCCTGGCCGTGGTAGGGGGTGACCCAGTGCACCCGCACCCCCAAGAGCGTGAGCACCCCGGGGGGCTCTTCCTCTCGCACCGTGAACCGGTAGCGGTTGGGCGTGCCCCCCGTGATCCACTTCGAGGCGAAGCCCCGGCCGTTGTCGAGGTAGGCGTCTTCGGGGATGCCCAGCGTGAGCAGGTCGGCAAACGACAGCCGCACCGCGTCGGCGTTCTCGGTCAGGTCTACCCGGTAGCTCACGAGCTTGCCCGACAAGAGGTCCTGCCAGGCCACCATCCGGGGCCGCTCCACCGTGCCGTCGGGCCAGCGCACGAACACGTCGAAGGTGTGGCCGTCGGCGTTCACCGCCTCGAGCGCCCGAAAGCACGACCGGTCGCGCTCTTGCGCGGGGAACATCCGTGCGAGCGCCTCTACCCCCTGCCGGGCCAGCACCCGGGTGGCCAGCGGCATCTCGCGCACCCGGCGCTCGAAGGTCTTCGGGCTCGGCACGGCCCAGCCGCGCGCCGCCGCCGCCCGCACCAGCCGCTCGTGGCATTCGCGCACCGCGGGGCGCTCGAGCCGCAGGTAGTCGGCCTTGAAGAGCTCCCACGCCGCGGGGTCGAGCTCGGCCCGGGCCCGCCCCCCGGCGCCGAGCTGCGGCGCCAGGTACGCGAGCCAATCCGCCCGCTCCACCCCCGCCACCATCTGCCCCCAGCGATACAGCGTGCTCGGGTGCTCGCCGGCCTCCCGCGCCACCGTCTCACGGGCCCGGCGCCGCCCCCGCCCAGGCCCGTTCCCGTTCCCGTGAGAAATCAGCCGCTCCACCGCCCCCAGCAGCCGAAGCCGCCGCGAGGCTTCCTGCTTCGCCCGCTCGGACTGGCGCGCGTACCAGGCCCATTGCGCCGCCGCGTCGGGCCGCCGTGGGTTGGGGCAGGGCGGGGCGGGCGCGGCGTCTGCAACCGCCGGCCCCGGATGGGCCCGTGTCGCGGGCCCCACGGATGGGGCAGGAGCGACCGCCGGCCCTTCGTCCCCGGCCCCCGCCCCGTGCCGCACCAGAAGAGCCGCCTGGGTCTCGGGGGGCAGCGAGGAGAGGTGGTACTCGAACTCCCGCCGCACCCCCTTGCGCCGCCGCCACTGCTTCCCCCGCTTCGTCACCGCTTGTTTCGACACCCCGAGAGCTCCGGCGAGCTCTCGGGTTGACACCCACTCCGGAGCGCCGCCGGTCATCGCCCGCACCTCTCGGCCGCCGAGACACATGGCGCGCAGCCCGCGCCGGGGGCGAGCGGCCGCCGAGCCCGCAGGGCAGCCACCGCCGCGTCGAGGCACGCCCGGCACAGGCCGTGGCTCTCTCCGGGCTCCCGCCCCACCGTCTCCAGCACCACCGCTGCGCACCGCGAGCAGACCACGCGCATCGCCGTTCCTCCTGTGCTGCTACACCGTCAGCCCTTCACCTGCCGCAGGGCGGCCTCACGCCGCCGCAGCTCCGCTTGCCGCCGCCGCAGGGCTTCCCGCTCCTCGTGCAGCTCCGCCCGGGCGGCCTCCATATCAGTGAGCAGCCGCAGCCCCAACACCCGGGCCAGGTGCTCCACCAGACGCGTGCTCCCCACCGCCCAGCACCAGGCCGCCGCGTACGAAACCGGAAACCGGTGGCCTTCCTTGCTCTCGGCCGTCCACGCGTCGAGCTGCCACTTCGTGACCTCGCCCCCCAGGGCCCGGCCCATCCGGCCGGCGATCTCCCAGCGCGAAAGCCCCGACGCGCGCACGTCCTCGGTCAGGATCGCCCGCACCGCCAGGTCCTGGTTGAGCGCCCCCTCTGCGATGTCCTGTCGCATGCCGTCCTCCGTTGACGATGCGCCCCCCGTCCGTGGCCCCGTCCCTGATGTGGTCCCGAAGAGCTCCCCCTGCCGGTGTCGGGGGTCGTCTACCGTGCGCCGCCGTTTCGCCATTGCGCGCCCAGGTTCCCGGCGCTACAGTTCGGCTTGCCGAATGGGAGGAGCGCCCCGCTCGGGCCCCGTGCGCGCCATGCGCCGCCGCAGCCCCTGCATGGCCCGGCGCATCGCCGCCCGGCTCTCGGGCCCGTCCTTCGTGTAGCGGCTGGGCCAGATCTCCCAGGGGTCGGTCTCGAGGATGGCTCCCACGATCAACTCCATGGCGCGCCAGGGCCGGTGCACCACCTGGTCGGGGGATTTGGGGGCGTATTCGAACACCCGGGCGATCCGGCGAAAGTTCCACCCGCGCTTGCGCACGGCGGCCTTCACGTCCTCGGGGTGCCAGTCGGCCCCGGCGGGGGGCAGCGCGGCGGCGGCGTTCATGGGGTCACCTCGTCGCAAGGGAGGGATCGAATGGAAACCGAGACCATCAGCGGCTGGCGGGCGGTGGAGCTCCTGTGGCCGTTGAACGACATGTTTCGGGCCCGACTGCCCGAGATCCGGCGGCTGGCGTACGACCCGGCCTTCGAGCCCGAGGCCGACGCGGCGATCGAGGCGTACGCCGATGCCCCGGAGGCGGGCACATGGAAAAACCTCTCCCTGGGGGCCTGGCGCGTGCTCCTCGAGCGCCACCAGCAGGCGCTTGCGGTGGCGGCGCTGTACGAGGCGCAGGGGCGGCCGGTCATGACCGTTCCTGCCGGCTTTTCCGAAGACGTTCTACGAGTTGGATTAATGCTTGACGGGCTTCTTCGAATGAAGCTTCCGCGTCCACCAGCCGACCGATCTCGTCTTCAATTGCCGCCAGAGCCGCCAGGTCGGCCGGCGAGAGGTCACTGAGGCGGCGGGGCGAGGTCCAACACGCGGAGTGGGGTCTTGGAATCCACACGAAGGTCCCGCCCTCGCCGGTGCGGGGGTTGCGCCGCATATACACACGCCGCCCGTACAGCTTGGGGTCAACGTGTTCTGGGTCGAAGTCGTCGAGCATCAGGGGGACGATGGTCATCACGCGAGCCCTCCAGAGGGCCTGGGTGTCTGCCCGGCTGGCTTGCCGTAGACATGGACAGCTTATCGACCGTTTGGGCGAAGATCAACACCCAAATGGGTTGTCGCGGTCGAGTTTTTTAGTGCGACGTGTTTTTTTATTATTATGGGGTATTCGCGCGCACTTACGTGACCGACAACC
>JBFLZB010000251.1 GCA_040756475.1 Thermodesulfobacteriota bacterium | reverse complement strand
GCCTCCGGGCGGTCGAGCACCGCCATCTCGATGCGGGTGGCGAGCACCGGCAGGGGGAGCGGGAGGTGGGCCAGGAGGCGGACGCCGTCTTTTTCGGTGGTGACCAGGGCTTGGGCGTTCATGAGCCGGGCCCAGGTGAGCACCTGCTCCAGGTCGGCGGGGGTGTAGCGGTGGTGGTCGGGGAAGGGGACGGACTGGAGCACCTTGGCGCCCAGATCCCCGAGCTCTCGAAAGAAGGCCTCGGGGGTGCCGATGCCGGCGAAGGCCAGAACCTTGAGGCCCCGGAGCCTCTCCAGGGGCCCCGCCTCCCCCGTGGCCACGTCCACCACCTGCCGGGGGGTGTGGGCGGTGGGCAGCACCGGGGCGGTGAGGTTGTGGCGCCGCACCGCGGCGCGCACGTCGTCGACGCCCTGGGAGTCGGCCCGGCGGGTGCGGGTGAGAAGCACCAGGTCCGCCTCCGCCAGGGCCCCGGGGGCTTCCCGCAGGAGGCCCCGGGGGAAGCAGTGGCCGTTGCCGAAGGGGCGGCGGGCGTCCAGGAGAACGACGTCCAGGTCCCGCGCCAGGCCCAGGTGCTGGAAGCCGTCGTCGAGCACCACGACTTCCACGCCGAAGCGCTCGGCCGCCAGGCGGGCGGTGGCCCGCCGGTCGCGCCCCACGAGGACGGGCACCCCGGGCAGCCGCCGGGCGAGCAGCACGGGCTCGTCGCCCGCCTCCTCGGGGGAGAGGAGCACCCCGTCCGGGTCCGAGACCACCCCGGTGCCGCCGCGGAGGCTGCCCTTGTAGCCCCGGGAGAGCACCGCGGGCCGAAGCCCCGCCTCGAGGAGCACCCGGCAGATGGTCTCCACGCAGGGGGTCTTGCCCGTGCCCCCCGCGGCGATGTTGCCCACCGAGATCACGGGCACGCCCGGGTGCTCGGCCCGCAGGATGCGCCGGCGATAGGCCCAGCGGCGAAGCGCCTGGGCTTTTCCGTACCCCCAGGCGGGAAGGGTGAGGGGGAGGAAGAGCACCTGGGCCGCCCACCCCACGGCACGGCGGGAGAGGACGTCGCGCACCCAGAAGTAGAGGCCGGTCACCGTTTCCCCCCCGGCGAGAGCGCGCCCGCGGCCTCCAGGGCCCCCAGGGCCCGCCCCACGGCGCCCCGGTTGGCCGCGAAGAGGTCCGCCGCGCCCCGGCGCACCGCGGCCCGGGCTGCGTCCTTCGTCAGGTAGCCCTCCAGGGCGCGGGCCAGGTCCTGCGCGTCGGCCACCTCGGCTCCCAGTTTCCGGCGCAGCACCTCGTCGCGCACCTCCCGGGCGTTTTCGGTGTGGGGGCCGAAGAGCGCCGGCACGCCCCAGTTCAAGGGTTCGAGCAGGTTGTGCCCGCCCACGGGGGCCAGGCTCCCCCCCACGAAGGCGCACTCCGCTCCGCCGTAGAGGCTGCCCAGGAGGCCGTACCCGTCCACCACCAGCACCTGCCCGGCCTCGAAGGCCCCCAGGATGCCGGCCTCCAGGGGCTCGGAGAGCGCGCTCCACCGGCGCGCCGTGCGGCCCGCCGCGGTCACGGCCGCCTCGACGGCGGTCAGGCGCTCCAGGTGGCGCGGGGCCATCACGAGGCCCACCCGCAGCCCGCGGGCGGCCAGTTCCCCCGCGGCAGACAGCATGGCCTCTTCCTCCCCCGGGTGGGTCGAGCCGGCCACCACCACCCGCCACCCCGCCGCCTGGCTCCGGCGCAGGGCCCGGGCGGGCGGCGACGAAGGGTCGGGCGCCGGCAGGTCGTACTTGAGGTTGCCCCCCAGGGTCAGCCGATCCTGGGGCACCCCGAGGACCCCGAAGCGGCGCGCATCCTCCGGCGACTGGGCGAGCACCGCACGAAAGGTCGCGAGGTACGGCGCGAGCCACCGAGCCGCGCGCCGGTAACGGGGAAAGGCCCGGTCCGAGAGGCGCGCGTTCACCAGGAGCGCGGGGACCCCGGCTCGCGCCGCACCGCGCAGCAGCGCCGGCCAGAGCTCGGTCTCCACCAACACCAGGGCCCGGGGGCGCGCCGCCCGCAGCGCCAGGCGCATCAGGGGGCCCAGGTCCAGGGGCAGGAGCCGCGCTGCCCCCTGGGCTCCGGCAAGCGCCCGGGCTGCGTCCCGGCCCGAGGGGCTCGTGGTGCTGAGCACCAGGGACACGCCCCTTTCCCGGAGGGCTTGCAGCAACGGGGCCGCGGCCCGCATCTCCCCTACGCTCGCCCCGTGCACCCAGAGTCCCCCGGCGGGCACGTCTCCCCACCGCCCCAGCCGCTCCCCCCACCCCACCCGGTAGCGGGGATCCCGGAGGGCCTTGGCCAGCAGCAGCGGCCAGCCCAGGGTAAGCCCGGCCCAGCCGGCAGTCTGGTAGGCGGCGTAGGCGGCGTAGGCGGCGCGCCCGGTGACGGTTGCGGGTGGGGGGGACCTCACGGGGAGTGCACTCCCAGGCGGGCGTCCGCCGCCGCGGTGGCCGCCTCCAGGGCCCGGCGGATCGCCTCGGCGCCCTCCTCTTCCGGCGTTCCCGCGGCCAGGTACAGGAGCTCCCCCAAGTGGAGGAGCACCGTCGCAAAGGGCAGGGGCAGCTGGAACCGGTCCCAGGAGCGGAAGACCGCCTTGCGGGAGTAGGCCACCCCCACGGGGGCCACGGGCCACCCCGTCTTGGCGGCCAGGTACGCGAGGCCCGGCTGCACCGTGTAGCGCGGGCCCCGGGGACCGTCGGGGGTGAAGGCCACGTCATGCCCGGAGCGCAGGTGGGCCAGCAGCGCCCGAAGTGCCTGGGAGCCCCCCCGGCTCGAGGAACCCCGCAGCCCCACGTACCCGAATCCCTCCACGATGCGGGTGATGAGCTCCCCGTCGCGGCTCTGGCTGATCACGACTCCTGCCCCCTGGTTGCGGTAGGGAATCAGGGGCCCCAGGAGGCGGTTGTGCCAGAACGCCCAGAGTCGAGGGCCCGCGGTCCGGGCCTCCGCCACCGGCTCCCGGGCGCCTTCCTCCCGGAAGCGGCACGTGGCCTGGAGGAGCCGCAGGTATCCCCGCCCCAGGCTCGCCGCCAGGGCCAGCGTCCGTTCACCCATCGGGGTCCCCGCCCCCCTCTCCCCGAAACTGGGCGGCGCACAGCCGCGCGTACTCCCCGCTGCGGGCCAGGAGCGCTTCGTGGGTGCCCTGCTCCACCACCCGGCCCTCGCGCACGACCAGGATGAGGTCGGCGTGGCGCACGGTCGAGAGGCGGTGGGCGATGACGAAGGTGGTGCGGCGCTTCATCAGCTCTTCCAGGGCCGCCTGCACCTCCCGCTCCGACTCGGAATCCAGCGCGCTGGTGGCCTCGTCGAGGACCAGGATCGGCGCGTCCTTGAGGAGCGCCCGGGCGATCGCCAGCCGCTGCTTCTGGCCTCCGCTCAAGAGGTCGCCCCGTTCCCCCACCGGCGTCTCGTACCCCTGGGGCAGGGCCGAGATGAAGCCGTGGGCGTGGGCCGCCCGGGCCGCGGCCTCCACCTCGGCGTCGGTCGCATCGGGGCGCCCGACCAGCAGGTTTCGCCGCACGGTGTCGTGGAAGAGGAAGGTGTCCTGGGTAACCACCGCCACCGCGCCGCGCAGGCTCTCCAGGGTGTACTCCCGCAGGTCCACGCCGTTGATCCGCACCGTCCCTCCGGTGGGGTCGTAGAAGCGGGGCAGGAGCTTGAGGAGGGTGGACTTGCCCCCGCCGCTGGGGCCCACCAGGGCCACCACCTGCCCCCGGGCGGCCCGCAAGCTCACCCCCTGGAGGACCTCGGGCCCCCCGGCCTCGTAGGCGAACCGCACCCCGTCGAAGGACACTTCCTCCACGGGGCCCCCGAGCTCCCGGCCCCCGCCGAGCTCGCAGGGGGCGGGGGGCTCGTCCATGACCCCAAAGACCCGCTCCCCCGCCGCCAGGGCCTGCTGGAAGGAGTTGTTGAGGCTTCCGGCGCGCTTGAGGGGGTCGTAGAGGAGGAAGAGCGCGGTGAGGAAGCTGAAGAAGCTCCCCGGGGTGGTCGTACCCGCCAGGACCTGGCTGCCCCCGTACCAGATGATGAGGGCCGCCCCCGCGGCCCCCAGGAACTCCATCAGGGGAGCCGTGGCCTCGTTGACCCGCGCGCTCTTCAGGTGCACCCGGCGCAGCTTCTCGGCTTCTTCGTCGAACCGGCGCACCTGGGCGCCCTCGCGCCGGAAGGTCTTCACCACCTCGATCCCCGAGAAGGACTCCTGGAGCACGTTGGAGATCTCTCCGATGCGCTCCTGGCCCTTGCGGGCGTAGCGGCGCATGAGGGTGCTGATGCGGCGCACGGGGTAGGCGGCCAGGGGGAAGACCGCCACCCCCACCAGGGCGAGCTTCCAATCCCGCAGGAAGAGCACCACCAGGAGCCCCACCACGGTGAACCCCTGGCGCAGCATCTGGATGAGGTCGGGGATGGCCCGCTGCATGAGCCCCACGTCGTTGGTGACCCGGGCGATCAGGGCGCCCGTGGGGTTTCGGTCGTAGAACGCGAGCTCGCGGCGCTGGAGGCTCCCCAGGAGGTCCCGGCGCATGCGCAGCACCACGTTCTCGCCGACCCACCGCATGAGGTAGGACTGGAGGTAGCGGCAACCCCCCTTGACCAGGTACAGGGCCAGGAGCCCCACGGGCAGGATCTTGAGCTTCCAGGCGTCGTGGCGGATGAAGATGTCGTCGAGCACCGGCTTGACGAGCCACGCCGTCACCCCCGCCGTCGCCCCGACCACCGCCATGCACAGGAGGGACGCGGCGATGTGCTTCCAGTACGGCAGGAAGTAGGCGCCCAGGCGCCGGAGGAGTTGCAAGGGAAGCCTCGAGCTTTCAGCGGTCAGCGAACGTCATGGATGCGACCCCAAAGATCCAAATCGAGATCGAAATCGCAATCGAGCCCCCGAACCCCCGATATCGATTTCGATATCGACTTCGATTTCGACGGGGGGGGCGGGGCGCGCTAAGGGCTTCCGTGGTCCAGGTGCTCCAGCACGGCCTGGGCCGCCCGGTCCGAGGCCCCTGCCGGGCCCAGGGCACGGCGCACGGCGGCGAGGCTCTCGAGCATGGCGGCCCGGGGAGGGCCCTCCGGCAGCAGCGCCGCCGCTGCCCGGGCCACGGGCTCCGGGCCGGTCTGGATGAGCTCGGGGACGACCTCCCGCCCGGCCACCAGGTTCGGCAGGGCGATGAAGGGGGCCTGCACCAGGAGCCGCCCCAGGAAATAGGTCAGCGGGGTCACCCGGTACACCGCCACGCGCGGGGTGCCCGCCTGGGCACACTCCAGGGTGGCCGTGCCCGAGGCCACCAGGCAGACCCGGGAGCGTTCCATCACCTCCTGGGAACGCCCCTCCAGGATCTCCACGGGGAGCCCCGAAGCGGCCAGGG
>JBFLZB010000250.1 GCA_040756475.1 Thermodesulfobacteriota bacterium | reverse complement strand
GCACCGACGCGGTCAAGGCCCTGGCGAACCTGGCCATGCTCTGCGGCAACGTGGGGGTGGCGGGCGGGGGGCTCAATCCGCTCCGGGGCCAGAACAACGTGCAGGGCGCCTGCGACATGGGCGCCCTGCCCAACGTGCTCACGGGCTACCAGCGGGTGGACAACGAGGAGGCCGCGGCCAAGTTCGAGCAGGCCTGGGGCAGGAAGCTCCCCCGCAAGCCCGGGCTCACGGTCACCGAGGCTACCCACGGCGCCCTGGAGGGGACGGTCAAGGCCCTCTACGTCATGGGCGAGAACCCCATGATCACCGACCCCGACGTACGGCACGTGGAGCAGGCGCTGGATAAGCTCGAGCTCCTGGTCGTCCAGGACATCTTCCTCACCGAGACCGCCGCCAAGGCCCACGTGGTGCTCCCCGCCTGCTCGTTTGCGGAGAAGGACGGCACGTTTGCCAACACCGAGCGCCGGGTCCAGCGGGTGCGGGCCGCCGTGGCGCCCCGGGGCGAGTCGCGCCCCGACTGGGAGATCTTCCAGGAGCTCGCGTCGCGCATGGGCTACAAGATGGACTACGGGGGGCCGTCGGAGATCTTCGACGAGATCGCCTCGCTGACCCCGAGCTACGCCGGCATCGACTACGCCCGCATCGAGCGCCAGGGCCTCCAGTGGCCCTGCCCTTCCAAGGACCACCCCGGCACGCCCATCCTCCACGTGGGCAAGTTCACCCGGGGCAAGGGGCTCTTCGCCCCCATCGCGTTCCGGGGAGCCGACGAGAAGGTGGACGCCCAGTTCCCCCTGCTCCTCACCACCGGCCGGGAGCACGCCCACTACCACTCGGGCACCATGACCCGGCGATGCGGGCGGATCAACGACTGCTTCCCCGAGGGCTTCATGGAGGTGCACCCGGCAGACGCGGCGAAGCTGGGCCTCCAGGACGGGGACGACGTCAAGGTGGCCTCGCGCCGAGGCCAGATCGAGACCAGGATCAAGGTGATCGATCGCACGGCGCCGGGCACGGTCTTCCTGAGCTTCCACTACAGCGAGTCGCCGGTGAACGTGCTCACCAACCCGGCCGTGTGCCCCACGGCCAAGATCCCGGAGTACAAGGTGTGCGCGGTGCGGGTGGAGAAGGCGTAGCGGGGAGAGGCGAAGAGTGAAAAGTGAAGGGTGAACAGTGGGAGGTGAGGGGTCCCGCCGGGAGCTGACGTTCCGGCAGCAGGCGAAGCCCCATTCACGTTTCACCTTTCACGTTTCACTTCCGAGCGAAGCGAGGAACTTATGGTTGCCTTCCTGATCGAGAGCGTCGTCAAGGTGGTGGTGGTCTTCGGCGTGCTGATGCTGATGGTGGCCTACACCACCTGGCTCGAGCGCCGGGTGCTCGGCAGGGTGCAGGTGCGCCGGGGCCCCAACCGGGTGGGCCCCTTCGGGCTCCTCCAGCCCATCGCCGACGGCATCAAGGGGTTCTTCAAAGAAGACATCGTCCCGGCCAACGCCGACAAGCTGACGTACATCCTGGCGCCGGCGCTCTCCATCATCCCGGCGATCCTCATCGTCTCGGTGATCCCCTTCGGGGAGTCGGTGACGCTGTTCGGCCGGGAGATCTTTCTGCGGGTTGCCGACATCAACGTCGCGGTCCTGTTCATCTTCGGACTCGCGAGCCTCGGGGAGTTCGGGGTGGTGCTGGGGGGCTGGGGGTCGAACAACCGTTACGGGCTCCTGGGGTCGCTGCGGGCGGCGGCCCAGATGGTGAGCTACGAGCTGGCGCTGGGCTTTACACTGATCAGCGTGATCATGGTGAGCGGGAGTCTCTCCCTCGTGCAGATCGTGGAAGGGCAGAGCCACGTCTGGAACGTGTTCAAGCCGATCCTGTGGCTGCCGTTCGCCCTGTACCTGGTGTGCGGCCTGGCCGAGATCAACCGCACCCCCTTCGACATGCCCGAGGCGGAGAGCGAGCTCGCGTGCGGGTTCAACATCGAGTACTCGAGCATGAAGTTCGCCATGTTCTTCATGGCCGAGTACGCCCACATGATCTCGCTCGCGGCGCTCATCACCTGCCTGTTCCTGGGCGGCTGGAACCTGCCCTTCGGGTGGGAGGCCCCCTTCGTCCCGAAGGTGACGTGGTTCCTGCTCAAGGTGTTCGTGCTGGTCTTCTTCTTCATCTGGGAGCGGGGCACCTTTCCCCGGTTCCGGTACGACCAGGTGATGAACCTGGGGTGGAAGGTCCTCATCCCCCTGTCCATCGCCAACGTGGTCGCGGTGGGCCTGTACTACACGGTGTTCGCGTAGCCTGCGCGGCGCGAGCACGGGAGAGACGAGATGGCGGTCATTACCCCGCTCCTGAAGGGCCTGGCGTTTACCCTGAGCCGCTTCTTCTCCAAACCGGTGACCATCCAGTACCCGGAGGAAAAGCGCGAGCCCGCCGAGCGCTGGCGGGGGCTGCACCGGCTCAAGAGCGAGAACGGGCGCTTGAAGTGCGTGGCCTGCGGGCTATGCGAGGCGGTGTGCCCGGCAAGTGTCATCACCGTGGAGGCCAAGGAGACCCCCGACGGCCGCCGCTTTCCGGAGCGGTTCGTGGTCGAGGTGACCCGGTGCATCTTCTGCGGGTACTGCGAAGAGGCCTGCCCCAAGGACGCCATCGAGCTCACGCGCAACTACGAGTTTTGCGGGTACACCCGGGAAGAGTTCCACATGACCCGCGACGTGCTGGCCAAGAACTAGCAGGGAGCTGAAAACCCCCCTCCCTGGGGTTTTCAGCTACGGGTTCTCGGGGACGGCCCCTTCGAACCCTCTCGAATCACAGCGCTCTTCAAGCGCCATGATTCGGCGCCCCCTCCATGGGGCGCACGCAGGCTGCTTTTTCAGCAGCCTGCTAGGTCCGCGACGGAGGACGCATCCATGGCCGTTGTGCTCTTTTTCGTCTTCGGAGGCCTGGCGGTGCTCGGCGCGCTGGGGGTGCTGGCCTGCCGAAACCCGATCCACTCGGCCATGTCCCTGGTGGGGACCATGGTGAGCCTGGCGGTGATCTACCTCTTGCATCACGCCGAGTTCATCTTCGCCATCCAGCTCATGGTGTACGCCGGAGCGGTGATGATGCTGGTCGTGTTCGTCATCATGCTGCTCGACATCCAGCGGGAGTCGACACCGGGGCCGCGGCTCTCGGGCGGGAAGATCATCGGCCTGGTGTGGGCGGGCCTGCTCTTCGTCCTCCTGGTGGTCCCCCTGGGCGCCCGGCTCACCGGGGCCGTCGGGCCCATGACGGTGGAGACCCTGATGGAGGTGGGGAGCGTGGAGTTCCTGGCCGGGCAGCTCTTCACCACCTATCTCTTGCCCTTCGAGGCGGCCGGCATCCTGCTCCTGGTGGGGCTCGTGGGGGCCGTGGCGCTCGCGAAGAAGAAGCTGTGAGCGGCGGATTGGGGACGGCGGCGGGCAGCTGGGGCCGGGAAGGCCGGGAAGGAAGGACGCGATGATACCCCTCGAATACTCCATGACCCTCTCGGCGGTGCTCTTCACCCTGGGGGCGGTGGGCGTGCTGCTCCGGCGCAACGTGATCGTGCTGCTCATGTGCATCGAGCTCATGCTCAACGGCGTGAACCTGGCCTTCGTCGCCCTGGCCGACCACCTCAACAGCGTCGAGGGACTCATCTACGTGATCTTCGTGATGACGGTGGCCGCGGCCGAGGCCGCGGTGGGCCTGGCCATCATCGTGTCCCTGTACCGGACCCGGGGCACGGTGCACGCGGACGAGCTCGATCTGCTCAAGGGCTGAGCGCCCAAAAAGGACGCGGCGATGCAAGAACACACTTGGGGCTACATCTGGCTCATCCCCTTCCTCCCCTTGGTGGGCGCGCTCGTCAACGGCCTGCTGGGGAAGCGGCTGCCCAAGAGCCTGGTCTCGGGGATCGCGTGCGGGAGCATCTTCCTGTCGTTCTTGCTCTCGGTGTGGGGCTTCATGACCCTGCGCGCGCTCCCGGAAAACGAGCGGGTGCTCACCCAGACCCTCTTCGAGTGGATCGCAGCGGGCTCGCTCAAGGTGGATCTGGCCTACCTGCTCGACCCGCTCAGCTGCGTCATGATCCTGGTGGTGACGGGGGTGGGCTTCCTGATCCACGTGTACTCCGTGGGGTACATGAGCCACGACCCGGGGTACGCCCGGTACTTCTCGTACCTGAACCTGTTTAGCTTCGCCATGCTCACCCTGGTGCTGGGGAGCAACTTCCTGGTGATGTTCGTGGGCTGGGAGGGCGTGGGGCTGTGCTCCTACCTCCTCATCGGGTTCTGGTTCGAGGACGCCGCCAAGGCCGCGGCGGGCATGAAGGCCTTCATCGTCAACCGGATCGGCGACTTCGGCTTCCTCCTGGCCATGTTCCTCATCTTCGTCCACTTCGGAACCCTGGACTTCCGCACCGTCATGTCCCAGGCCCCGGCGACCCTGGCCCTGGGCGGGGCCCTGGTGACCGCCATCACGCTGCTGCTCTTCGTGGGCGCCACGGGCAAGAGCGCCCAGATTCCCCTCTACGTGTGGCTTCCCGACGCCATGGCCGGCCCCACCCCGGTCTCCGCCCTCATCCACGCGGCTACCATGGTAACGGCAGGCGTGTATATGATCGGGCGCTCGGCGGTGCTCTACTCGCTCGCGCCCACCTCCATGGCCGTGGTGGCGACGATCGGCGCGGTGACGGCGCTCTTTGCCGGCACCATTGCGCTCACCCAGAACGACATCAAGAAGGTGCTGGCCTACTCCACGGTGAGCCAGCTCGGGTACATGTTCATCGGGATGGGGGTCGGGGCCTACGTGGCCGGCATCTTCCACCTCATGACCCACGCCTTCTTCAAGGCCTGCCTCTTCCTGGGGTCCGGGTCGGTGATCCACGGCATGGGCGGCGAGCAGGACATGCGCAAGATGGGGGGGCTTCGGGCCCACATGCCCCACACCTACCTTACCTTCCTCGTGGCGACGATCGCCATTGCGGGGATCCCGCCACTGGCCGGGTTCTTCTCGAAGGACGAGATCCTCTGGATGGCCTGGTCCAACGGGTTCCAGTTCCAGTGGCTGCTCGGGTTCGCCGGGGCGGGGCTCACGGCCTTCTATATGTTCCGGCTGGTGTTCATGACCTTCTTCGGCCCCGAGAAGTTCGACCACCACCACGTGCACGTGCACGAGTCTCCCGCGAGCATGACGGTGCCCCTGTGGCTCCTGGCCGTCCTCTCGGTGGTCGGGGGCTGGGTGGGCATCCCGGCGGCCCTGGGCGGGGCGAACCACTTCCACCACTGGCTCGCGCCGGTGCTCGACGTGGCCTCCCCGGCGGCGATCCACGCCGCGGCCGAGCTGGGAGGCGTCGGCCCGGCCGCAGCGTGGGCGGCGGGGGCGGCGGGGGCGGCC
>JBFLZB010000249.1 GCA_040756475.1 Thermodesulfobacteriota bacterium | reverse complement strand
CCCTGCGGCCGGGCCTCCAGTGCCTCTACCTGTCGGGCTACACCGCCGACGTCATCTCCCAGCGCGGCGTGCTGCCCGAAGGGGTGAGCTTCCTCCAGAAGCCCTACTCCCTGAAGACGCTGGCCGCCAAGGTGCGGGCGGTGCTGGACGGGTAGCCGCGTCCACACCTTCCTCGATGTCACGACGCAGCTCGGATTGTATTCGCTGCTGGTGAACCAACCGCCGCGCTCGTGCTCATGAACGTTCTGATCATCGACGATATGGAAGACATCCGCCGAGTCATCCGCACGACCCTCGAGCGACGCCTGGGCTGCCACGCCTTCGAGGCCGCAAACGTCGGAGAGGCGCTGGACGCCATGCACCGTGCGGGACCCTTCGACCTCTTGATCACGGACATCCATATGCCGGGTCTGAGCGGTGGTTCCCTGATCCGACGACTGCGGGCCCACGACGAGACCCGGGAGACTCCAATCCTGGTGGTCTCCGTGGATGCGTCGAACCACGAAACCGTCCAATATCTCCTGCGCCAGGGGGCAACCGCTTTCCTTGGGAAGCCGTTCACGATGGACGTGCTGACGGAGAAGGTCGACGACGTCTTGAGAGAAACCCGTTCGCGGTCGAAAGATGACGCGACGCCGCATCGCCACCCGCCGGGCAAGACTGTGCGCGCGGTGGAGGATGCGCTCTTTCAACGAAGGTTTTCCCAACCGAGGCTCAGCGGGCTCAGACAACCCTGCGGCCGTCCTTTCTCAACTCCATGGAGACACTCATGACGACGCCCCTCCTCTCGGCCGAAGAGTACCAAATCCTGGTGGAGCAAGCTCCCATCCTCATCTGGAGGGCCGGACCCGATACTCGGTGCAACTATTTCAACGAACGCTGGCTTTCCTTCACTGGCCGCACCCTGGAGCAGGAGCAGGGCAACGGTTGGGCTGAAGGGGTCCACCCCGAGGACATGTCTCGCTGCCTGGAGATCTACCTCTCCGCCTTCGGCCGACGAGACATCTTTGAGATGGAGTACCGCCTTCGGCGCGCGGACGGGTTCTACCGCTGGCTCTTCGACCGCGGCGTCCCCTTCTTCTCGAGCGACGGCACGTTTGCCGGCTACATCGGCAGCTGCACCGACGTGACCGACCGGGTCGAGGCCCAGGAGGAACTGAAGAGGGGCAAGGAGGCAGAGATCCAGGCTCTGCGGGGTCTCCTGCCCATCTGCATGTACTGCAAGAAGATCCGCGACAACGCCGGGTCCTGGCAGGACGTGGCCGTCTACATCAGTGAACGCTCCAAGGCCGACTTCACCCACGGGATCTGCCCGGCCTGCTTGGTGCACCACTACCCGGAAGACGAGTAGCACTGGGGCTCCGCGGTGGACGGGTCGATCTCCGCGGCGCCCCTCCGGGACGCCCAGGGAGCCATCGTGGGCAGCTTGTCGATTCTGGAAGACGCCACTGAACGCAGACAGCATCGTTGACGGCAGACGTGAGTGTCGAGCTTGTTTCGAAGGAAGCGGGCGTCTCCGAGCTGAACCCCCTCGAGCTGCTTCAAAAACTCCTCCGTCTGGAAGATCCGGAACTCAGGCAAAACGCCCTCGCCTGTCCTTTGCGTCTTCGAGCCCCCCGCCCAGGCTTGCGGTCAGGTCCGCATTGTCGCGGATTTCGTCCATTTCCGGAGCGGCCCTGGGGGGCCGCATCGCCTGCGGGAGCAGGCTCCTACAAGGGCGATGCGGCCGAAGGCCGGCTGGGACCCACAGGAGGGGAAACGTGTCGCGGACCCCGCCGTGCCCTAAAGCCCTACGGCCCAGGGGTCGAAAAGGTCTCCATCCGCAGGCACCGCGCAAGTCAAGAGATCGGTGATTTCCGGCGGAACCACCGTCCGCCGCGCCCGCAGACGGCTTCGCACGCACCCCCTCCGGCGGTGTGGCGCGGAATCCGCCTGGAGCTGCGGCGACCGTCGGCCTCCGGGCGGGAGAGGGCCGCACAGCCGCAGGGAGTCGGCCCCGCAATGATGAAGACCGTCCGAGCCCACGTGCTGGCCCTCGTCTTCGTCTCGATCCTTCCCCCGGCCCTCCTCCTCATCGCCCAGGCCCACGAACATTCCCATCTGGCGAGGAACTCCGTACGCGACGCGGCGGAGAAGGCCGTGCGCCTGCTCGGGGCGGAACACGACGGGATCGTGGACGGGACCCGCCAGCTGCTGGAAGCGGTGGGAGACTCCCTGGTGGCGGGCGAGGTCTCCTGCACGCCGCTGCTCCGGAGCCTGAGAGAGGGTCTTCCCCGCTTCGCCGGGCTCCTCGCGGCCCGGCCCGACGGCGGCCTGCTGTGCGGTTCGGGTCTCCCGGGAGACGGACCGGGATTCTCCGAGGAGCCCTTCTTCCGCACAGCCGTCGCCAGCCGCACGGCCTCGACCGGGTCGCACGGCCGAACCGAAGGTCGGCGGTCGTTGCCCCTTGCCGTACCGGTGACCGACACGGCCGGCATCGTCCAAATGGTGTTCGTGGCCGAGCTCGACCTGGCATGGATGAACCGTCAGGTGTCCTCCCTTCTCCTCCCGCCCGGGAGCTCCTTTTCGATCTTCGATCACCGGGGCACCGTGCTGGTCCACTGGCCCGAGGCCGAGACGTGGGCCGGCAGGCCGGCCGAGGACGCGCCGCTATTCACGGCGGCGCGCGGGAGCGGGCTCCCCCCCTCGGCCATGCGGGGGCTCGACGGCGTGGAGCGGCTGTACGCCTTCGCTGCCCTTCCCCACGGGGGGATCGGAAGCTGCTACGCGGCGGTGGGCGTTCCGCTGGACGCGGTGCACGAGCACTTCGACCCGAGACGCAACGCCGCCTGGATCGCCCTGATCGTGACTGCGGCCCTGGGCTCCGCCTGGTGTTTCGGTACCTCCCGGCTCACGCGCCCCCTTGGGGCCCTGTCGGCCGCGGCCGAACGGTTGCGGGACGGGGAACTGGGAGCCAGGGCCTCGGCAGGCCACGCCGGGGCGGAGCTCGAAGCCCTGGTCCGGACCTTCAACCACATGGCCGAAGCCCTCGGCCGGCGCGAGAGGGAGAGCCGCTCGGCGCTGGAGAGCCTCCAGGCGAGCGAGGCCGCCCTGGAGCGGGCGCAGGAGATTGCCCGGGTGGGAAGCTGGGAGTGGGACTTGAAGGGCGGCGAGGTACACGGCAGTGACCAGACCTGGCGTCTCTTCGGGCTCCCCTCGGGCCCGAGGGCGCGCCCGGTGGCGGAGCTCCTGGAGAGGACCCGATCGGAGGACCGGGAGCGCGTCGATGGGGCCGTGCGGGAAGCCCTGTGCGGGAAGGCGCGTCACGACATCGAGTACGGCGTGGTCTGGCCCGACGGGACTCGGCGGGTGCTTCACGTGCGGGCCGACGTGCTCCAGGAGGAAGGCGGGATTGCGGTGCGCCTCGCGGGCTCGGTGCAGGACGTCACGGAGCGCAAGCGAGCGGAGGAGGAGCTCCGGCGCCTCCGGCATCGCAGCGAGCTCATCCTCGACTCGGCCGGGGAGGGGATCTTCGGCCTGGATCGGGAGGGACGCTTCACCTTCGTCAACCAGGCGGCCGCCGAGAGTCTCGGCCGCTCGGCCGGGGAGTTGGCCGGGCGCGACCACCGGGGGGTGTGTCCTCAGAACCGCCCCCCGGGGGAACCCTGCCGCGGTGCCCGCTGCCCCATCTACCAGGCCCTGGAGTTGGGGGAGAGCACCCGTCAGGTGGCGTCGATCTTTCGTCGCAAGGACGGCACCGCCTTCCCTGTGGAGCTCACCAGCGGTCCCCTTGGCGAAGGCGGGGATCGAGCCGGCGCGGTCGTCACCTTTCGGGACGTTACCGACCGCAGGCGGGCCGAGGCCGCCCTGCGGGAGAGCCACCGGACCCTGGAGGCCCTCTTCGAGGCCTCACCCCTGCCCACCTTCGCCGTGGACCCCGCGGGCCGGGTCCTCTTCTGGAATCCCGCTGCCGAGCGGGTCTTCGGCTGGAGCGAAGGAGAAGCCGTGGGCCAGTATCTGCCTATCGTGGCTCCGGAAGACCGGGAGGAGTTCGACGCGCTGCGCCGGCAGTCCCTGGGGGGCCGGGGGGTTGCGGGGGTGGAGATCCGCAGGCGCCGCAAGGACGGCGCTCGCATCGACCTCTCGGTATCCAATGCGCCCTTGCGCGACGCCGATGGAGCTGTGGTCGGCGTGGTCGCGGTGCTGGAGGACATCACCCGGCGCAAGGCGATGGAGGGGCAGTTGCGGCAGGCGCAGCGGATGGAGGCGGTCGGCCGGCTCGCCGCCGGGGTGGCCCACGACTTCAACAACCTGCTCACGGTGATCAACGGTCTCGCGGAGCTCGCGGCCAGCGACCTCGGCCCCGGCCACACCCTGGCGCCGAGGCTTCGGGGCATCCTAGACGCGGGCGAGCGCGCCGCGAGCCTGACCCGCCAGTTGCTGGCCTTCTCGCGCCAGCAAGTGGTGAGCCCCCGGGCCCTGGACCTCAACGCGGCCGTGGGGGGGCTCCAGGGCATGCTCCGCCGATTGATCGGGGAAGACCTCGAACTCGAGTGGAAGCCGGCGGCCGGGGTCTGGCCCGTTCGCCTGGATCCCAGCCAGCTCGACCAGCTCCTGGCGAACCTGGTGGTGAACGCCCGCGACGCCATCCCGGGAACCGGCACCGTTACGGTGGAGACCTCGAATGCGGTGCTCGACGAGGCTTGGTGCGACAAACACCCCGGTTCGACGCCGGGTGAATACGCCGTGCTCACGGTGAGCGACACGGGCACCGGTATGGACCAGGAGACCCTGGCCCACGTCTTCGAGCCCTTCTTCACGACCAAGGAGCCCGGCAAGGGCACCGGCCTGGGGCTCGCCACGGTGTACGGCATCGTCACGCAGGCCGGCGGCGCGGTGTACCTGGAGAGCGAGCCGGGCCGGGGGACGACCTTCCGGATCTATCTGCCCCGGTGGACGGGAGGGGGCGAGGCGGCGGTGGTCCGCGATGTGCCCGCGGTGCCCCCCCGGGGCACCGAGACCGTGCTCCTGGTGGAGGACGAGGCGGCGATCCTGGCCCTGGGCCAGACCATCCTCGAGCGCCAGGGCTACCGGGTGCTCGCCGCCCGTACGCCCGGCGAGGCGTTACTCCTGGCCGAGAAGGAGGCGGGCGAGATCCACCTGCTGGCCACCGACGTCGTGATGCCGGGCATGAACGGGCGCGAGCTCTACGCAAAGCTCCACGACTTACGACCGGGCCTGAAGTGCCTGTACCTCTCGGGCTACACCGCCGACGCCATTTCCCGGCGCGGCGTCCTGCCCGAAGGGGTGAGCTTCCTCCAGAAGCCCTACTCCCTGAAGACGCTGGCCGCGAAGGTGCGGGCGGTGCTGGACGACGCAAGGTAGGAGCCGGCTCCTGCCGGCGATCCGGCCGAAGGCCGGG
>JBFLZB010000248.1 GCA_040756475.1 Thermodesulfobacteriota bacterium | reverse complement strand
TCCGGGGCCGGGGGCGCCCCGCGCGCGGCGCGCGCCCCCCCGCTCGGGGGGCGCCCGGGGGCGCCGGCGCCGGCCCCCGCGGTTCCGCGCGGCGCCCACCTCTCGGTGAGCCTCAAGACCGCCCGGCAGATGAAGCTCGACCTTCCCGAGGCGCTCGTGCGCGGCGCCCGGACCGTGCACGAGTAGGCAGAGACCCCATGCGACCAGACGAACACGGGGCCACCCAACCCGCCGGACCGGCAGCCCACGCGCCGGGGTCGGAGCCTCGGTCCGGCGAACCGCCCCGCAGAGGCGGCAGCCTCAAGGCGAAGGTGACGGTGCTCACGGCGTCCCTGATCGCGCTCTCGGCCGTCGGGACCACCGCCTTCCTGTTCGAGGGCCAGCGGGTCGCGGGGCGCCAGGACCTGGCGGAGCACGGAGTCGCCCTGGCCGCCATGGTGGCCCAGAACTGCGAGTATGGGGTCTACACCCGAGACCCCGAGACCCTCCGGCAGCTGGTGGACGCCACCTTCTCCCACGGCGCGGTGGCGTACCTCGCGGTGCGGGACCCCGCGGGCGAGATCCTCCACGCCCGGGCCGAGCAGCCCCTAACCCGGGTGCCGGAGCCCGCCGGGGGGGGTCCGGGGGGGAACGGCCCAGGGCAGCCTCCGGCGGAAATCGTGGGGCCCGACGGGACGACCTTTCTCGACCTCTGGGAGCCGGTACGCGCCCACGCCGGCGGAATCGAGAGCCCACTGGAGGGAGATGCCGAAGCGGCAGGCGGGCCCGGGGAGGTCCTGGGCTACGTCCAGTTGGGCGTGAGTGTCGAGGGCCTGCGACTGCGCCTGCGGCGCCAGCTCCTTCACGCCGGGGCGTTCACCGCGGCGGTGGTGCTCCTGGGCCTGGGGCTGAGCTTCCTGGTTGCCCGGCGCATCACCTCGCCCCTGAGCGAGCTCGAAGGGGCGGCGGCCGAGATCGCGGACGGCGAAGGGGACCTCACCCGCTCCTTCCGGGTGGAGTCGAGCGACGAGGTGGGGGCACTGGCCGGGAGCTTCAGCCGGTTCATCGCCCGCCTGCGGGACATGGTGGGGCGTACCCGCGACGCGGCCACCGGCCTGGAGCAGGCGGTAACGGCCCTCGGAGACTCCTCCCGGAAGGTGCGGGACGGGGCGGCCTCCCAGGTCTCGGCCCTGGCCGAGAGCCTGGAGGCGGTGGGCGCCATCGGCTCGGCGGTGGGGGGGATCGCCGAGAGCACCTCGGCCCTCGTGGTGTCGGCCGAGCAGAGCGCCGGAGCCGTGACCGAGCTGGGCGCGTCGAGCCAGGAAATTGCCCGGCGCATGGGAGAGCTCTTCCGGGAGGTGGGTCAGGTCACCGCCACCCTGAAGGAGATCTCCGGCTCGGGCCAGCAGGTCGCCGAGAGCGTGGAGGTACTCTCGGCCTCCACCGCGGGGACGGCGGCGGCCCTCCAGCAGCTCAACGCCTCGGTCAAGGCCATCCGGGCCAGCGCCGAGCAGACGGGGCAGCTCTCCCAGGAAGCCGCCTCGTCCGCCGAAGCGGGTGGGCAGACCGTGGGGAAGACCATCGAGGGCATCGCGGCCATCCGGGAAACGGTGGACCGGGTGGGGACCGCCATCGAGGAGCTCGCCGCCCGCTGCGGACAGATCGGGATCTCCTTGAACGTCATCGAAGACGTGGCGGAGCAGACCGGCCTCATGGCGCTCAACGCCGCCATCCTGGCCGCCCAGGCCGGAGAGCACGGCCGCGGGTTCGCGGTGCTCGCCTCCGAGATCGGCGAGCTCGCGGAGCGCACGGGGCTCTCGGCGGGGGAGGTGTCGGCCGTGGTCGAGGGCTTGCAGCGCACGAGCCGCGAGGCCGTACGCGCCATACGGGAAGCGGGGGAGCGGGTGCGGGCCGAGGTGGAACGGTCCGAGTCGTCCCGCCAGGCCCTCCACCGCATCCGCCAGGCCACCGGGCGCGCCGCGGGCCAGGTGCAGCAGATCGCCGCCTCGGCGGAAGAACAGTCGCGCAGCACCGAAGAAATCACCCGTGCCGTGCAGCGGGTGGCGGCTTCCGTAGACGCCATCGCGGCCACCATCCAGCAGCAGGTGGCAGCCACCGCCCAGCTCTCCCAGGGGGCCGAAGCCATGCGGGCCATCGCCTCCGAGGTGCACGCCAGCGTGGGGCAGCAGGCCGACGGCACCCAGGATATCGCCCGCAACGTGGAGTCGGTGCGCGCCTGGGTCGAGCGGATCGACGAGGCGACCCGGGAGCAGACCTCCCGAGCCCGCCAGGTGGCGGACTCCGTCTCCCGGACCCGGGAGGTAGCCCGCCACAGCGCCGGGCAGGCCGAGGCCATGGATCGGGTGCTGGCCGAGCTGGGTGGGCAGATGGAGGCGCTGCGCGGCCAGATCCAGGCCTTCAAGATTTGATCGGCCAGCGCCGGGCCGCGTGAGAGGAGACCGGGTGGGGCGAGCATCGAGAGTGAGCCTGTTTCGGAAGTTCAACGCCCTGGCGGTGGCTCTCGTCCTGGCCACCGCCCTGGGGATGGGCTTCTTCTTCGTGCGCCAGGAGGTCTCGGACACCAGCGCCCACCTGCGCCACCACGGGGAGAGCCTCGCCGCGCTCATCGCCCAGAGCAGCGAGTTCGGGGTCTTCGCCGAGGACCGGGAGGCGTTGGGGCGCACGCTGGCCGCCCTGGCCTCCGACCCCGACGTCGCCTACGGCGTCATCGCCGACCGGTCCGGGCGCGTCCTGGCCTGCGCGGGCGCGGCGCCCAGGCCCCTGCCCGCCTGGCCGTTCCCCGACTCCCCCGAGCAACCGCGCCCCGCCGAGCTCCTGCACGGCCACGGGGCAACCGGTGACCTGGACATCGTCGCGCCGGTGGTGGGCGGAGGGCACGGACAGCTCTTCGGGGGAGACCCCCTGGCCGGTGCCCCCCTCGCGGCGCTCCGGCCCGAGGTCATCGGCTACGTGCGGCTGGGCCTCTCCCGGGCGCGGGCCGAGGCCCAGACCCAGGCCTTCCTCGCCGCCGTCGGGGGCGTCACCCTCCTGATCGTCCTGGGCGGCATCGTCGTCACCTTCGCCGTGACCCGGCGCATCGTCTCGCCGGTGCAGGCCCTGGCCCGCGTCGCCGACGACATCTCCCAGGGAAACTGGAACCACGAGGTGCGCTTCGAGACCCGCGACGAGATCCAGGATCTGGCCGAGACCTTCAACCGCATGCTGGCGCGGCTTCGGGAATACCGCTCCCAGGTGCAGGGACAGCACCAGGTGCTGGAAGAGCGGGTCCGGGAGCGGACCGCGGAGCTCCAGGAGGCCACCGACCGCGCCCGGGACCTGGCCGAGAAGGCCGAGGCCGCCAACCGGGCCAAGTCCCAGTTCCTGGCCAACATGAGCCACGAGATCCGCACCCCCATGAACGGAGTGTTGGGGATGACCGAGCTCCTGCGCAGCACTTCCCTGGACGGGCGGCAGCGCAGGTTCGTGGAGACCGTGTACCGGTCCGCGGACCTCCTGATGAACCTTCTCAACGACATCCTCGACTTCTCCAAGATCGAGGCGGGGAAGCTCCAGCTCGACGTGCTGGACTTCGACCTGCGGGACGAGGTGGAGGAGGTCTCCCAGCTCTTCGCCGAGCATGCCCACGCCAAGGGCCTGGAGTTCGTGCACGTGCTCCCCCCGAACCTCCCCCGGGCCGTGCGGGGAGACCCCGGGCGCCTGCGCCAGGTGCTCTCGAACCTGGTGGGCAACGCCATCAAGTTCACCGAGAAGGGCGAGGTCTCCGTGCGGGCGCACCCGGTGGAGGAGGGCGACGGCACCGTGTGCGTGCGCTTCGAGGTGCAGGACACGGGCATCGGCATCCCCCCGGAAGCCCTTCCGCGGCTCTTCGACTCCTTCTCCCAGGCCGACGGCTCCATGACCCGCCGGTACGGGGGGACGGGGCTCGGGCTCGCCATCTCGCGGCAGCTCGTGGAGCTCATGGCGGGGGAGCTGGGGGTGGATAGCACGGCGGGAAAGGGCTCCTGCTTCTGGTTCACCGCCCACTTCGGCAGGGTCCGGCCCCGGGAAACCGGGGCCTCCGAGAGCCCCCACGGCCTCTCGGGCCTGCGGGCCCTGGTGGTGGACGACAACCCCACCAACCGGGAGGTCCTGGAGATGGAGCTCGAGGCCTGGGGCCTGGAGCACGCGTCGGCGGAGGGTGGCGGGCGGGCCCTCGAGCTCCTTCGGGCCGAGGCCGCCGGCACCCACCCCTTCCAGCTCGCCATCCTCGACATGATGATGCCCGGCATGGACGGCCTGGACCTGGCCCGGCACATCCGCGCCGACCCTGAACTGGCGGGCCTCCCCCTGGTGATGCTCACCTCGGTTGGCGTGGTGGACGACCCGGCCGCCCGGGCGGCGGCCCGCATCGACGCCTGGCTGAGCAAGCCCGTGCGCCAGTCGCACCTCTTCGAAGCGCTTCTCGCGGTCACCCGGGGCCTGGGCCCGGCGCTCCCGAGCCCCCGCCCCGCAGGCGACGTTTCCCTGGAGTCTCGATACCGGGGGCGGGTGCTCCTGGTGGAGGACAACCGGATCAACCAGGAGGTGGCCCGGGACCTCCTGGAGCTCCTGGGCCTCGAGGTCCACGTGGCCTGCGACGGCCTGGAGGCCGTGGAGGCCGCCGGCCGGGCCGCCTACGACCTGATCCTCATGGACTGCCAGATGCCCCGCATGGACGGGTACGAGGCCACCCGCGCCCTGCGGCGGGCCGAGGGGGACGGAGCCCGCCCTCGCACCCCGGTGGTGGCCATGACCGCCCACGCCCTGGAAGGGGACCGGGAGGCGTGCCTGGCGGCGGGCATGGACGACTACCTCCCCAAGCCCTTCAAGGTGCAGCAGCTCGGCCAGATCCTCGACCGCTGGCTCCCTGCCCCGGGCACGCTCGTCCCAGACGCTCCGCACCCCGTCCGAGACCCCGCCGAAGCCCCGAAAGCGGCCCCAGGGAGGCCCTCCGGGGCGTTGGCGGAACCGGCGGCCGGGAACGCCCCTCCCGGTGAAGAACCCGTCCTCGACCCCCAGGCCCTGGAAAACCTCCGGGCCCTGGAGCGCCAGGGCGCCCAGGGGGCGCTCTCGCGCACCATCGGCTTCTACCTGGAGGACGCCCCGCCCCTGCTCCAGACCCTGGAAGCGGCCGTGGCCCAGGTAGACCCGGAGGCCCTGCGGCGGGCGGCCCACAGCCTGAAATCCATGAGCGCCAACGTGGGCGCGGCGCGCCTCGCGGCCTTGTGCCAGCGGCTGGAGTCCGCGGGCCGCAGCGGCATGGCGGAGGCGGCCGGCCCCCTGGCCCAGGAGGCCGTGGCGGAAGCCGGCCGGGTGTTCGCGGCCCTGCGGCGGGAAGCCCCGGAGGCTTCCCCGTGACCCCCGCTGCGACCCACGCCCGCATCCTCGTGGTGGACGACGACCGCAGCA
>JBFLZB010000247.1 GCA_040756475.1 Thermodesulfobacteriota bacterium | reverse complement strand
GGGACGACGCATGGGTCGTCCCGGGGCCCGTTGTTTCCTTGGGGGGCTGGGTCCTAGCCGTGCTGGGGAACCAGGAGCAGCGTGCGGGGGTCCAGGGCGATGGGGGCGTGGCCCACGGTGCCCGACGGGTTCTTGTAGACCCGCAGCGAGATGGCGTTGGGCTTGGGATCGAGGCACACCACCACCTGGCAGAGGTCCTCCAGGGGGGCCACCAGCGGGTCGACCGCGCCGGCTTCCCGGTGCGAGCGGGCCGCGATCCAGACCTTGAGGCCCTTGGCGCGGGCGAACTGCTCGAAGGCCTCCAGGGCGGGCCGAAGCTCCGGACCGAGCTCGAAGCCGTCCACCACCACGACCCGGGGGGTGAAGATGCCCTGCTGCACCAGGTCGTCGAGGCGCTCCTCGAGCTTGTCCACGCTGAAGGCCTGGACCCGGAAGGTCATGATGACCCGGTTTTCCTCGACCTCGTGCCACACCTCCCGAGCCCGTTCCAGCTCGTAGCCGGTCGCCAGGTCTCGGAAGATCTCGTCGTACCAGGCCTTCACGTGGCTCACCGTTTCGCCGATGCTCACGTGGAGCACCGGGTTGCCGCGAAACAGGTTGTCCAGGGCCACCTGGATGAGAAAGGCGGTCTTGCCGGTGCCCGCCCGGGCTACCACCAATCCCACCTGCCCGGGGACGAGGCCGCCGTCGCGGCTCTGGTCCAGGGCTCGCAGGGGATTCTTGGCCACCAACTCGCTCTTGAGCATATGCGCACTCCTATCGCAGAGGCGGACCAGCTGCGCCATCGGTTTCCGTGGCCTCAGGCGGCCGACTGCTTCTTGAGCTCTTCCTGGTGCTTCTTCTTCAGCTCTTCGGAGACGCTCTGGGGCACCGGCCGGTACTTGGCAAACTCCATCGTGAACTCGGCCTTGCCCTGGGTGGAGGAGCGCAGGCCGGTGGAGTAGCCGAACATCTCGGCCAGGGGCACCTCGGCTTCCACGACCGAGTAGACCCCGTCTTCGCTGGTGCCCACGATGATGCCCCGGCGTTGGTTGAGGGTACCCAGCACCTGGCCCTGGAACTCGGAGGGCGTCTCCACGACGACCTTCATGATGGGCTCCAGGATGATGGGGCGCGCGCGGCTGTAGGCATCGCGGAAGGCGCCGATGGCCGCCTGCTGGAAGGCCATGTCGGAGGAGTCCACCGAGTGGGCGGCGCCGTCGTTGATGGTGAGCCGCACGCCCGTGACGGGGGCGCCGATGAGGGAGCCCTTCTTGAGGCACGCCTTGAACCCCTTGTCGCAGGAAGAGATGAACTCCCGCGGGATCACGCCGCCCACGATCTTGTCCACGAACTGGTAGTCGCCGACCTCGTCGAGGGGCTCCATGAAGCCCGCCACCCGGCCGTACTGGCCCGAGCCGCCGGTCTGCTTCTTGTGGGTGTAGTTGAACTCGGCCCGCTGGGACACGGTCTCCCGATAGGCCACCTGGGGCTGGCCGGTGGTGACCTCGGCGGAGTACTCGCGCTTCATGCGCTCCACGTACACCTCCAGGTGGAGCTCGCCCATGCCCTGGATGATGGTCTCCCCGCTCTCCGCGTCCACGAAGGTGCGGAAGGTGGGGTCTTCCTTGGTGAAGCGGTTGAGCGCCTTGCTCATGTTCACCTGGGACTTGTTGTCCTTGGGGACGACCGCCAGGCTGATGACCGGCTCGGGCACGTACATGGAGGTCATGGAGACCCGCAGGCTCTCGGAGCAGAAGGTGTCGCCCGAGGCGCAGTCGATCCCGAACATGGCCACGATGTCGCCCGAGTTTGACGCCTCGATCTCCTCCATCTCCGCCGCGTGCATCCGCACGAGCCGGCCCACCTTGAACTTCTTCCCGGTGCGGGCGTTGATGAGGGTGTCGCCCTTGTGGATGGCCCCCTGGTAGACCCGCACGTAGGAGAGCTGCCCGTAACGGCCGTCCTCCAGCTTGAAGGCAAGCGCCACCGTGGGCTTCTTCGGGTCGGAGACGAGGGTGACCGGGGCCTCGCCGGCCTCGGTGTCCAGGGCCACGTTCTCCACGTCGCTGGGGCAGGGAAGGTACCGGAGGACACCGTCCAGCAGGATCTGGACGCCCTTGTTCTTGTAGGCCGAGCCCAGGAAGACCGGGGTGAGCTCCCGGCGCAGGGTCCCCGCGCGGATCGCGGCGTGGATGAGCTCCTCGGTGGCCGCGCCCTCGAGCACCGCCTCCATGAGCTCGTCGGAAAACATGCTGGCCGCGTCCAGGAGCTCTTCGCGACGCTTGGCCGCCTGCTCGGCCAGGGAAGCGGGGATCTCCCCGTAGCGCAGATTCTCGCCGTTGTCGCCGTCGAAGTAGACGGCCTGCATCTTCACCAGGTCCACCACCCCCTTCAGGTCGGCTTCGAGACCGATGGGGATCTCCAGGAAGACGGCGTTGAGCTTGAGCTTCTCGCGCAGCTGCTGGAGCACCCGCTCGGGGTTGGCGCCGGTGCGGTCGCACTTGTTGATGAAGGCGATGCGCGGCACCTTGTAGCGGTTCATCTGCCGGTCCACCGTGATGGACTGGGACTGGACCCCGCCCACCGCGCACAGGACCAGGATGGCCCCGTCGAGCACCCGCAGGGCCCGCTCCACCTCGATGGTGAAGTCCACGTGGCCGGGGGTGTCGATGACGTTGATGAAGTGGTCCCCCCACTCGCAGAAGGTGGCGGCGGACTGGATGGTGATGCCCCGCTCCTTCTCCAGCTCCATGAAGTCCATCGTCGCGCCCGCGCCGTCCTTGCCCTTGACCTCGTGGATCGCGTGGATCCGCTGGGTGTAGAACAGGATGCGCTCGCTCAGCGTGGTCTTGCCGGAGTCGATGTGGGCCGAGATGCCGATGTTTCGGATGCGCGAGATTTCTGTGATCATGGATCCTCTGCTCCTCGTGAAGTCTCCTCACCCCCCGTCTCCGCCGGCGGCCGGTTTGCTGCGGTGCGGCCGGCCGGAAGAAAAGGAAGTCGGCCCTTATACGGCCGCCGCGGCGCGGCTGTCAACCAAAAAACAAAGTGCGAAGCCATCGCTCCCCCTGCCTGTCCACCTTTACACCCGCCCGGCGAGTCTGGTACGAGAGATGGCGGGGCCGGAGCCGGCCGGCCCCCTGCCGGACCCG
The DNA here is from genome assembly GCA_040756475.1 of Thermodesulfobacteriota bacterium. Lineage (NCBI taxonomy): Bacteria > Pseudomonadati > Thermodesulfobacteriota > Thermodesulfobacteriota bacterium. The sequence continues at coordinate 2,297 of JBFLZB010000247.1, read as the reverse complement.
GTGTCCCGGCCCGTTTCCTCCCACGGCAAGGGTGGCTCGTGACGCCGCAGGAAGCCCTTCGGGCGATCGACGCCCTGGAAAAGTTCGGCATACACCTGGGCCTGGAGCGGATCGGGGCCTGCCTGCGCGCCCTGGGCGATCCCCACCGGGCCTGGCCCTGCCTGCACGTGGGGGGCACCAACGGGAAGGGCTCGACTTCGCTCCTCCTGGCCTCGGTCCTCTCCGCGGCGGGGTACCGCACGGGCCTCTACACCTCGCCCCCCCTGGAGCGCTTCGGGGAGCGCATCCGGGTCGACGGGGCCCTCCTGCCCGACGAGGCCGTTCCCGGCCTCTACGAGGCGGTGCTGGGGGCGGGTCGCGAGCACCCCGGGGCCGCCGGCCTGAGCCAGTTCGAGGTCATCACGGCCATGGCCTTTCTCCACTTCGCCCGGGTCCCGGTGGACGCCGCGGTGATCGAGGTGGGCCTGGGCGGGCGCCTGGATGCCACCAACGTGGTCGTTCCGGAGGTGGCGGTGGTGACCAACGTGGGGCTGGAGCACGCCGAGCACCTGGGACCCACCCCCGAGGCGATCGCCGGGGAGAAGGGGGGGATCGTCAAGGCGGGGGTCCCCCTGGTGACGGGTGCCGAGGGGGGAGCCCTGGCGGTGCTGCGGGAGGCCGCCGCGTCGCGCGGGTGTGCCGTGCGGGTGCGGGGCCTCGACTTCCACGTCTCCCAGGGCCCGGGAGGCCTGGAGTACCGGGGCCCCCGGTGGCGGCTGTCGGGTCTGGAGCTCGGCCTCCTGGGGGGCTTTCAGCGGGACAACCTGGCGCTGGCCCTGGCGGCCCTGGAGGTGCTGGAGGAGCGGGGCTGGCGCCTGCCGGAGGACGCCGTGCGCCGCGGGGTGCGGGAGGCCCGCTGGCCCGGGCGCCTGGAGGTGCTCGGGTCCGGACCCCGGGTGGTGCTCGATGGAGCCCACAATCCCCACGCGTCCCGGGTGCTCGCCCGGAGCCTGCGGGAAGACCTCTCCTACGCGCGCCTGTGGCTCGTCCTGGGCATCCTGGGGGACAAGGACGCCCGTTCCATCCTCGCGGATCTGGTGCCCCTGGCCCAGCGGGTGGTCGTGACCCGGTCCGCGTCGGCCCGGGCCCGGGACCCCGAAGAGATCGGGCGGCTGGCGCGGGAGCTCCGGGTCGGGGAGCTCCAAGCCCTGCCCACCGTGGCCGCCGCCCTGGACTGGGCGCTGGAGCGGGCCGCCCCGGGGGATCTCGTGTGCGTGACGGGCTCCCTCACCACGGTCGGAGAGGCCCGCACCCACCTGCGCTCCCTGGGCTGGGTACGGTGAGGGCGGGGCCTTTCCTGGGGGGCCTCCTCCTCGTGGCCGCGCTGGCGTTGGGGGGCGTCGCCCGGGCCCAGGAGCGGATCGAGTGGGTGCGCCCCAACGGCGGCCCCGTGGAGATCCGGGCGAAGACCCTGGCGGTCTTGGAGCTGGGCGACCGGCTGGAGGCGCAGGGGCAGGTCGGGATCCGGTGGGAGGGCTACCGGCTCAAGGCCGACCGGGTGGCCTACGAGCGCGGGACCGGGCGGGCCGAGGCCCAGGGGGAGGTGGTGCTCGAAGACCCGGACGGCAACGTGCTGCGGTGCAGCCGGCTGGCCCTGGACCTGGACACCCAGGAAGGGGAGGTGGAGGACGCTTCCCTGTGGATCGCCCGGGAGGGTTACCGGGTCTGGGGTCGGCGCTTCCGGAAGACCGGCCCGGTGTCCTACGTGGTGGAGGACGGAGGGTTCACCGCCTGCGACGGCACTTGGCCGAGCTGGCGGGTGGAGGCCCGCCGCATCGAGGTGGAGCTCGAAGGGTACCTGGTGAGTCGCGGTGCCGCCTTCTGGGTGGAGGGGGCTCCCGTGGCCTACACCCCGTATCTCCTCTTCCCCGTGAAGAGGGAGCGCCAGTCGGGGTTCCTCATCCCCCGGGCGGGGTTCACCGACCGGGACGGGTTCCTCACCGGAATCCGGTACTACTGGGCGTTTGCCGACAACGCCGACGCCACCCTGCGGCTCGAGTACCGGGCCCGGCGCGGGTGGACCCAAGGGGCGGAGCTTCGCTACGTGCTGGCGGAGGGACACGAGGGGGTCGCGGACGCGAGCTATCTGCGGGACCGGAAGGAACAAAGCGACCGGTACACGGTAAACGTGCTCCACGGGAGCCGGTTTTCCGACCGGACCCGGGCGCGGCTGAAGATGGACTACCTGGGGGATCGGCGCTACTACCGGGACGTGGGCGACACCCTGGACCAGCGGGGAGTGGCCCGGCTGGAGAGCT
>JBFLZB010000246.1 GCA_040756475.1 Thermodesulfobacteriota bacterium | reverse complement strand
AACCGTGCCGGAGGGTCCACCCGGACCCCCGTTCTCTCTCGCGCAACCGCGAAGGGTGCGCCGCCGACCCGGTTGCGGGGTGGGGCCTGCTCGGTTCTCTGCGTCGACCAGCCGCCTGGGCCCCGCGGCAGGAGGGCATGTCCGTGACCGCACGCATACACCCTGGCGCACACCGCAGGCACGGCGTCTCCGTGAAGGACGTTCTCTACCGCGCGATCGGCCTGTGCAGGCTGCCCCTCCTCGTCCTGGCAACGTGGTTGGCCTACGACAGCGTGCGCGCCGGGCAGGTCCATCGCAATCAGGAGGCGGCGAACCTCGCAAAGAACTTCGCCGCTGCCGTCGACCAGCACTTGGGCGCCCGCATCCGGGCGCTACGCCTGTTGGCCGTCTCTCCCCTGGCGCACGACCCGGGGCGGTGGCCGCCCCCCTTCGATGGCTGCCCGACATGAAGCCGTTTCGCCGACACCGCTACATCCTGGCAGCCACCCTGGCCTATGCCGCCCTCGCGCTAGCCTGGATCCTGTTGTCGGACCAACTGCTCTCCACCGTCGCCGACGTGGGGGCCGCGGTGTGGCTATCCACGGCCAAGGGGCTCTTTTTCGTCCTGGTCAGCGCGGCAGCCTTCCACTGCGCCCTTCGAGGCGTCCCCTCGGCGGAGGAGGGGGGCGAGGCTCAGACCTCCGAGGCGTTTCTCGGTGCCCTGGGTGCAGGGCCCTGGCCGCGGTGGCTCGCCTACTCCTTCGCCGTGGCGCTCGTTCTGGCCATGGTGTTCGTCCGCTCCAACCTCTCCGTCTCCTTCGGGGACCGTCCGCTCCTCATCCTGTTCATGCTGCCGCTGGCGCTGTCGGCCCTGCTGGGTGGCTTGGGCCCTGGATTGGCCGCCACGGCCGCGGCCGCTCTCGCCACCGCCTACTACACCCCCCCCGCCGGCGGGTTCACCATCGGCGCCCCCCACGACCTGTTCCAGTGGGGCCTTCTCCTGGCCTCGGGCCTTGTGGTGAGCGCGACGGCCGAGGCCCTGCACCGCCTGCGCCGCCGCGAGCGGGCGCGGCGGCAGGAGCTCGAAGCCTCCAACGCCGCCCTGCTCCGCACCGAGGCGCGCCTGCGACTCTGGGCCGAGGCCTTCGAGCGAGCCGACCTCGGTGCGGCGATCTCGGATGCCCGAACCAACACTCTGGTCGCGGTCAACCCTGCCTTTGCCCGGGCCCGCGGGTATCGGCGGGAGGAGATGGTCGGCCTGCCGATCGGGCGGCTGTTCCCCGAAGACCGAACCGGCGCGGTCCTTGCCGCCTTGGAAGCGCTGGACAGGACGTCCCACGGGGTGTTCGAGGCCGAGCACCGGGCCAAGGACGGCCGGCGCTTCCCGGTGCTCCTGGACATCACCGTGCTGCGCGACGAGGCCGGGCAGCCGGCGAGCCGGATCGCCTTCGCCCTGGACATCTCGAAGCGCAAGGAGGCCGAGCGGGCCCTGACCGAGGCCCACGACCGGCTCGCCGCCGTGGTGGCCGCGTCGCCCCTGGCCATCCTCCACCTGAGCGCCGAGGGGCGGGTGCAGCTCTGGAGCGAGACGGCGGAGCGGCTGTTCGGCTGGAGCGCCGCCGAGGCGGTCGGCCGGTCCCTGCCGATCGTGCCGCCCGAGCAGGAGGGGGAGTTCCGCGCGCTGCTGGCACGGGTGCTGGCGGGCGAGAGCTTCACCGGCCTTCGTCTGCACCACCGACGCCGTGACCGCATGCCGATCGACTTGGCGCTGTTCACCTCTCCCACCCGGGATGCCGCCGGCAACGTCGACGGCATCATGGCCGTGCTCCAGGACATCGGCGAGCAACTCCGAGCCGAAGAGGCGATCCGCCGCCTCAACGAAGAACTGGAGCAGCGGGTTCGCGAGCGCACCGCCCAGCTCGAGGCCGCCAACCGGGAGCTCGAGGCCTTCTCCTACTCGGTCTCCCACGACCTGAAGGCGCCGCTGCGGGGGATCGACGGGTACAGCCGGCTGCTCGAAGACGATTACCGGGAGCGCCTCGGAGACGAGGGCCGGCTCTTCCTGGCCAATATCCGCCAGGGCGCGGCCCAGATGCACCAGCTCATCGAGGACCTGCTCGCCTACTCGCGCCTGGAGCGGCGAACCCTCCAGCGCACGGCGGTGGACCTGGCCTCGCTGGTGGAGGCAGTGGCGGCCGAGCGCCGGGCCGAGCTCGCCCAGGCGGGCGCCGAACTGCGTGTGGAGATGCCGGCGCTCGAGGTCTGTGCCGATCGGGACGGCCTGGCCCTGGTGCTGCGCAACCTGTTGGAGAACGCAGTCAAGTTCAGCCGCGGCGCCAAACCCCCCGTCGTGGAGGTCGGCGCCCGGGAAGAGGGCGACCGGGCGTTTCTGTGGGTGCGCGACAACGGCATCGGCTTCGACATGAAGTTCCACGACCGGATCTTCGAGATCTTCCAGCGCCTGGAGCGCAGCGAGGACTACCCCGGCACCGGCATCGGCCTGGCGCTGGTGCGCAAGGCCATGGACCGCATGGGCGGCCGGGTGTGGGCCGAGAGCGAGCCGGGGCAGGGAGCCGCCTTCTTCCTGGAGATTCCCCGATGACCGACACTACCTTCAACCGTCCCGTGCTCCTGATCGAGGACAACCCCGCCGACGTGGATCTCACGCTGCGCGCCTTTGCCCGCCGCAAGCTCGCCAACCCGGTGCTGGTGGCCCGGGACGGGGAGGAAGCCCTGGCCTTCCTGCCCCGGTGGGAGGGGGGGGAGGCCCGCCCCGTCGTGGTCCTCCTGGATCTCAAGCTTCCCCGGGTCCACGGCCTCGAGGTGCTGGAGCGGTTCAAGGCGAACCCGGTGAGCCGCGACATCCCGGTGGTGGTGCTCACCTCGTCTGCCGAGGACGGCGACATCGCCGCCGCCTACCGCCTGGGTGCCAACTCCTACATCGTCAAGCCGGTGGACTTCGCCAAGTTCCTCGAGGTCGCCGGCCGGATCGAGCTCTACTGGTGCGTCACCAACCAGCCGTCGCGGTAAGCGCAAGGGGGCGGGGACGATGCGAGACGAGAAGCTGCGGGTGCTCTACGTGGAGGACAACCCGGCCGACGCCGACCTGGCCCGGCGCGAGCTTGGGCGGCTAGCCCCAGGGATCGAGCTCGAGGTTGCAGAAACCTTGGCGGCCGCCCGGGAGCGGCTGGGTCCGCCGCCGTTTCCCTTCGACGTGCTCCTCACCGACCTGGGCCTGCCCGACGGGAGCGGCCTGGAGCTCCTGGCGGAAGTCGGCGGCAGCTCGGCTTCCCTGCCGGTGGTCATCCTCACCGGCTCGGGCGACCAGGAGGCGGCGGTGGCCGCCCTGAAGGCGGGGGCCGAAGACTACCTGGTAAAAAAGCCCGGGCACCCGGCCGAGCTCCCGCGGGTGCTGGCCGAGGCGCGCGACCGGTTTCGGACCCGGCGGGAGCGGCGTTCCCGGCCTCTGCGCGTTCTCTATGCCGAGCCCAACGACTTCGACGTGGACCTCACCCGCCGCTACCTCACCCAGCACGCCTCCCACATCCACCTGGAGGTCGTGACCGGCGGCGCCGAGGTCCTGGCCCGGCTCCCCGGATCCACCCAAGACCCCCTGCCCTGGGACGTCGTGCTCCTCGACTACCGGCTCCCCGGCCTCGACGCCCTGGAGGTGGTCAAGGCCCTGCGCCAGGAGAGGGGTCTAACGGTTCCCATCGTGCTGGTCACCGGCCAGGGCACCGAGGAGGTCGCGGTCGAGGCCCTGCGCCTCGGGGCGCAGGACTACGTGGTCAAGCGCCCGGGCTACCTGACCCGCCTGCCCGTGGTGCTCGAAAACGTGCAGAAGCAGGCAGAGCTCCGCAGGGCCGAGGCCCGGTACCGGAACCTCTTCTCCAGCCTGCGCGACGTGGTGATCGTGGCCGACGAGGCGCGCACCATCGTCGACGCCAACCAGCCAGCCCTGCGCACGGTCTTCGGGTATGAAACGCACGAGGTCCTGGGCCGCCAGACGAGCGTGCTCTATGGCAGCCAGGAGGAGTTTGCGCGCACCGGCCGCGAGGTATTCGACCGCCGGGAGCCCACCGCCGGCCAGCTCCTGGAGGTGCGGTTCCGGCGAAAGTGCGGGGAGGTGTTCGCAGGGGAACTCTTCGCACTGAAGCTGCACGATGACCAGGGCCAACCGGCAGGCAACATCGGCGTGATCCGCGACATCACCCAGCGCAGGCGCGCCGACGAGGCCTTGCGCGCCAGCGAAGCCGAGTTCCGCCGCCTGTCCCAGGAGTTCCAGGGCCTGCTGGACGGCATCCCCGACGGCCTGATGCTGCTCGACCCCAAGCTGAGGGTGCTGTGGGCCAACCGTGCCGCGGCCAGGGCCGTCGCGACCGAGCCGCAGACCATGGTGGGGCAGCGCTGCCACGAGCTCTGGTACGGCCGCGCGCGGGCCTGCGAACCCTGCCCGATTCTGCGTTCCTTCGCGTCGGGCACCCCCCACGAGGACGTCCTGTCGAGCCCCGACGGTCGGGCGTGGGAGGTACGTACCATGCCCTTGGCGGGAGCCGATGGCCGGGTCGAGAAGGTCATCTGCGTCAAGCGCGACGTGACCGCACACCACAGGTTGGAAGACCAGCTCCGCCAGGCCCAGAAGATGGAGGCGGTGGGCCGGCTCGCGGGGGGCGTGGCCCACGACTTCAACAACCTCCTCACCGTCGTCAACGGCCTGGCCGAGCTCGCCGCCGGAGACCTGGAGCCCGGCCATCCCTTGCTGCCACGGCTCCAGGGCATCCTCGACGCCGGCAGCCGCGCGGCACGCCTTACGCACCAGCTCCTGGCTTTCGCGCGGCAGCAGGTGGTGGCCCCCCGGGCCCTGGACCTGAACGAGGCGGTCGGGGCCCTGCACGGGATGCTCCAGCGGCTGATCGGGGAGGACATCGAGCTCCGCTGGAAGCCGGGGGCGGACGTGTGGCGGGTGTACTTGGACCCCGGCCAGGTGGACCAGATCCTGGCAAACCTGGCGGTGAACGCCCGCGACGCCATCCCGGGAACCGGCACCGTCACGGTGGAGACCTCCAATGCGGTGCTCGACGAGGCCTGGTGCGAGGCGCATCCCGGGGCCGCCCCCGGGGAGCACGCGGTGCTCCAGGTGACCGACACCGGCGCCGGCATGGACCAGGGGACCCTGGCCCACATCTTCGAGCCCTTCTTTACGACCAAGGAGCCCGGGAAGGGCACCGGCCTGGGGCTCGCCACCGTGTACGGCATCGTCAAGCAGGCCGGTGGCGCGATCTACGCTTACAGCGAGCCCGGCCACGGGACGACCTTCCGGATCTATCTGCCCCGGTGGACGGGAGGGGGCGAGGCGGCGGTGGTCCGCGATGTGCCCGCGGCTCCCCCCCCGGGCACCGAGACCGTGCTCCTGGTGGAGGACGAGGAAGCGATCCTGGCCCTGGGCCAGGCCATCCTCGAGCGCCAGGGCTACCGGGTGCTGACGGCCCAAAGCCCGGCAGAGGCGCTGGAACTGGCCGCGCGGGAGCCCGGCGAGATCCACCTGCTGGCCACCGACGTCGTGATGCCGGGCATGAACGGCCGCG
>JBFLZB010000245.1 GCA_040756475.1 Thermodesulfobacteriota bacterium | reverse complement strand
TCGTGGTGGGCGTGGGACACCACCAGGTAACGGATGCGGCTGCGGTCGATGCGAAACCTGTTTAACTGCTCCTCGAGGCGGGAGACACCCCAGGCCGTTCCGCCTCCGACCCAGGCGTACACGTCCCCCTGTACCAGGTAGGAGGCCACCTGGCGGCTGCCCAGGAGGAGGATCTGCTCTGCGACGGCGCCGGGCTCCGCGATGCGCATGGCGTGCTCCCGTCAGGCCCCCGCCCCGGACTCCCTGCATCTTCGGAGCAGCAGCGCGATGCCGTTTCGATTGTTGGGCGCGCAGTGGATTGCGAGGTCACGGGGGGGCGTGTACCGGGAAGCCCTGCCGGTGCGTGCCATCTCCGGCGTTTCGTGGAGCTCGGGCATCATCTCTCCGCACCCGACTCCCCGCCGGTTCCCCCGCCCACGTGGAGCCTGGCGAGCTGCTCGTAGAGGTTCCACTGGCTCTTGACGCCCGCCTGGGCTCCCTCGAGCAGGATCTGGGCCCGGTCCGGGTCCATGGTCTGGAGCATGCGGTAGCGGGTCTCATTGTAGATGTAGTCCTTCAGGTCGACCTTGGGGGCACCCGAGTCGAGCTGCAAGGGGTTTCGGCCCTGCCGGCGAAGCCGCGGGTCGAACCGGAAGAGGGGCCAGTGGCCTGAGTCCACGGCCAGGCGCTGCTGCTCGGGGCCTTGGGCGAGGTCGTAGCCGTGGGCGATGCAGTGGCTGTAGGCGAGGATCAGGGAGGTGCCCGGGTAGCTCTCGGCCTCGGCGAACGCCTTGACCGTCTGCTGGTCCTTGGCCCCGAACGCCACTTTGGCCACGTAGACGTGGCCGTAGGTCATGGCCATGAGCCCGAGGTCCTTCTTGGCCATTCCCTTGCCCGCGGCGGCGAACTTGGCCGTGGCCCCCATGGGGGTGGATTTCGACATCTGCCCGCCGGTGTTGGAGTAGACCTCGGTGTCCATGACCAGGATGTTCACGTCGCGCCCCATGGCGAAGACGTGGTCCAGGCCCCCGTAGCCGATGTCGTAGGCCCAGCCGTCGCCCCCGAGGATCCACACGCTCTTCTTCACCAGGTAGTCGGCCAGATCCGCCAGGCGCCGGGCCTCGGGGGAGCGCAGCTTCTTGAGCTTGGCCTTGAGCGCGGCCACCCGCTCGCGCTGGGCGGCGATGCCGGCCTCGGTGGCCTGGTCGGCGGCAAGCAGCGCGGCGGCGAGCTCGTCTCCCACCTTGCCCGCCAGGGCCCGCAGGAGCTCACCGGCTTGCTCCACGTGCTTGTCCAGCGCCAGGCGCATCCCGAAGCCGAACTCGGCGTTGTCCTCGAAGAGCGAGTTGGACCACACGGGGCCGCGCCCGTCGGCGTTGGCGGCGTAGGGGGTGGTGGGGAGATTGCCCCCGTAGATGGAGGAGCAGCCCGTGGCGTTGGCGATCATCAGCCGGTCGCCGAAGAGCTGGCTCATGAGCTTGATGTAGGGGGTCTCGCCGCACCCGGCGCAGCACCCCGAGAACTCGAAGAGCGGCTCCAGGAGCTGGGTGCCCTTGACGTCGGTCTTGACGCTGGCGCGGTCCACGAGGGGCAGGGTGAGGAAGAACTCCCAGTTCTCCCGCTCCGGCTCCCGAAGCGGCAGCTGGGGGGCCATGTTGATGGCCTTGTGGGAGGGGTTGGCCTTGTCCTTGGCGGGGCAGGTCATGACGCAGACGCGGCATCCCGTGCAGTCCTCGGGGGCCACCTGGATGGTCCATTTGAGGCCCTTGTGGTCCTTGGCCTTGGCGTCGGCGCTCCGGAAGGTCTTGGGAGCCTTGGCCAGGAGCTTGCCGTCATAGACCTTGGCCCGGATGGTAGCGCTGGGACACACAAACGAGCACTTGCCGCACTGGATGCACACGGCGGGGTCCCACACGGGGATCTCCTGGGCGATGTTGCGCTTCTCCCACCGGGTGGTGCCCAGGGGCCAGGTGCCGTCCACCGGCAGGGCGCTCACGGGCAGGTCGTCGCCCTTCAGGGCCATCATGGCGCCCTCGACCTTGCGGACGAACTCCGGGGCGGCCTGCGAGAGGATGGGCGGGCGGGTGCGCTTCGAGGTGGCCTTGGAGGGCACGGCCACCCGGTGCAGGTTGGCCAGGGTCTCGTCCACCGCCTCGAAGTTCCTCTGCACCACCGAGGCGCCCTTCTTCCCGTAGGTCTTCTCGATGGAGTGCTTGATCTGCCCGATCGCCTCGTCCCGGGGCAGCACCCCGGAGATGGCAAAGAAGCACGTCTGCATGATGGTGTTGATGCGGGCGCCCATGCCCGTCTTCTTGGCGACCTCGTAGGCGTCGATGACGTAGAACTGGAGCTTCTTGCGCAGGATCTGCTCCTGCATCTCCCGGGGCAGCTCCTGCCACACCTCCTCGGGCCCGAAGGGGGCGTTCAGGAGGAACACCGCTTGGGGGGCGGCGAAGTCGAGCACGTCGTACTTCTCGAGGAAGTTGTAGGCGTGGCACGCCACGAAGCTCGCCTTGCGGATCTGGTAGCTCGAGCGGATCAGCCCCGGCCCGAACCGCAGGTGGGAGATGGTGACGCCCCCGGACTTCTTGGAATCGTAGACGAAGTAGCCCTGGGCGAAGTTGGGGGTCTCCTCGCCGATGATCTTGATGGAGTTCTTGTTGGCCCCCACCGTGCCGTCCGCCCCAAGGCCCCAGAACACGCAGCGCACCACCTCCTTGGGCTCGATGTCGAACTCCGGGTCCACCGCGAGGCTGGTGTGACTCACGTCGTCGACGATGCCCACGGTGAAGTGGTTCTTGGGCTCTTTCTTCACGAGCTCGTCCAGGCACGCTTTCACCTGGGCCGGGTTGAACTCCTTGGAGGAGAGGCCGTAGCGGCCCCCCACCACCCGGATGTCGCCCGCCCGCCCCGACTCCACCAGGGCGGTCACCACGTCCTGGTAGAGGGGCTCGCCCGCCGCGCCGGGCTCCTTGGTGCGGTCGAGCACCGCGAGCGCGGTGACGGTCTTGGGAAGGGCCTTGGCGAAGTGCTCCACAGAGAAGGGGCGGAAGAGCCGCACCTTCAAGAGCCCCACCTTCTCGCCCTTGCCCACCAGGTACTCCACGGTCTCGTGGGCCACCTCCGCACCAGAGCCCATCAACACCACCACCCGCTCGGCCTTGGGGTGGCCCACGTAGTCGAAGAGCCGGTAGGTGCGGCCCGTGAGTTTGCCGAACCGGTCCATGGCTTCCTGCACCGCGCCGGGGCAGGCCGCGTAGAACGGACTGCACGCCTCGCGGGACTGGAAAAACGTGTCGGGGTTCTGGGCCGTGCCTCGAATCCGGGGCCGGTCGGGGGAGAGCGCGCGCTCCCGGTGGGCCCGCACCAGATTTTCGTCCACCAGGGAAAGCAGGTCGGCGTCGGTGAGCTGCTCGATCTTGGCCACCTCGTGGGAGGTGCGAAAGCCGTCGAAGAAGTGCAGAAAGGGCACCCGGGCCGCGAGGGTGGCCGCGTGGGCCACGCAGGCCAGATCGTGGGCCTCCTGCACCGAGTTCGAGCACAGGAGGCCAAAGCCGGTCTGGCGGCAGGCCATCACGTCGGAGTGGTCGCCGAAGATGGACAGGGCCTGGGCCGCGAGGGTGCGGGCGGTGACGTGCATGGTGTAGCTGGTGAGCTCCCCGGCGATCTTGTACATGTTGGGGATCATGAGCAGCAGGCCCTGGCTGGCCGTAAACGTCGTGGTGAGCGCGCCGGCCTGGAGGGCGCCGTGCACCGCCCCCGCCGCGCCCCCCTCGGACTGCATCTCGGTCACCTGGGGCACCGTACCCCACACGTTCTTCTGTCCGGCCGCCGACCACTCGTCGGAAAACTCCCCCATGGGGGAGGACGGCGTAATGGGATAGATCGCGATGACCTCGCTCAGGCGGTGGGCCACCGAGGCGGCGGCCTCGTTGCCGTCGACCGTCACGAAACGAGGCTCTCGCCCCGGCAACCCGGCAGGCGCCTCGGCGCCGCCCTTCCTTTCCCCTGCCTCGATCTTGTGTTGCGCAGCCTCACGGCTCATCGTCTGCCTCCCTGTTCGGTCTTGGAAATCTCCCTCAGGCGCCGATCACCACCAGCACTTCCCCCACGCCCACGTCCTGCCCCTTGGCCACCCGGACCTCCGCCACGGTTCCGGCCGCGTGAGCCTTGATCTCGTTCTCCATCTTCATGGCTTCCATGACCACTACCGTGTCTCCCGGCTTCACGGCGTCTCCCGGTTTGACCGCCACGCTCAGGATGTGGCCCGGCATGGGGGCGGCGACGACCTCGCCCGCCCCCGGGCCAGGGGCAGGGGCTCGGGCTGCCGGGCCGGCCACGGGCCGGGGAGCGTGGGAAGCGGGGGGAGCGGCGGCAGGGGTGGCTGCGGGCGCGGGGGTAACGGGGGCGGGCGCAGCCCACCCTGCGGCCAAGTCCGAGGAGACCTCGACCTGGTATGCGACGCCGTTGACCGTGACGCTGGCGGCGGTGCCGGAGAACCTGCCGATCTCCACCCGGTAGGGGTTGCCGTTGATGGCGAGATCGTAGCGGCTCGCAGTGGCGGACGTGTGGCGCGAATCGGACATGGGAACGCTCCTCTGTGTGTCGTGGGCGCCCGGGCGGGGCGCTTCCGTACCTGTTCTTCCATAGGGCCCAGGCTGCGACGCGCGATGGGCTCTGGTCAGCCCCCGGGAGCCACAACCACGAGCACGTCGTTGACCTTGACGGCTTGGCCCGCCTTGACCCATACCGCGGTAACCCTCCCCGCCGTGTGGGCCTGGATCTCGTTCTCCATCTTCATTGCTTCCATGAGCACGACCGGCGTTCCGGGATCGACGTGATCGCCCACCTGGACGAGGACGGCGACCACGCTCCCCGGCAGCGGGGCGTAGATTGCCTCTCCCGCGAAGAGGGAGGGTCTTCTCGCGGCAGTGGCTGTGCCCCAGCCCTGCGTTTCCCTGGGACCGTACCGCACCCCGCGCAGCACGGGCGCGTGGCGGCTTGGACGGGCGGGAGCCACGACGGTCCCGGGCGGGAGCTCCACTTCCACCGTCACGCCGTTGACCGACACAGTGGCTTGCCCCGCCGAAAGGGACAGGATCTCCACGGTCACCGGGACGTCGTCGATGACGAGCTCGTAACGCGTCATGAAGCCTCCGGGGCGCACGGTCGCGGGGCTGCCCCCTACGGTCGCCTCCGCCGCACGCCTACCCGGTGGGTTGGGCTGGCCGGAACTTCGTCCGGTGCCCCATTGCGTTCCGGGTGTCTTCGCGGAGGTTCCTGGCGCACTCCGGCCAGGTGGAGAACGGTGGCGACGGCTGCCGCGACCCTGGTGTCGGGCTGCGGCCGCACTCCCCGCAAGTAGAGTCCTACGGCCACCGCAGCCGCCCTGCGCTCGGCGGGGCTCGGGCGGCGGACCGGAACGACGAGAGGTCTGCGGGAGCGCTTCACGAACGTCGTTCCTCGTCCCTGCATGCTTCGTGTCCCTGTGGTCTATGCTCCCGCCTGGAGCAGTCTAGAGCGGGATGTTGCCGTGCTTGCGTGGGGGGTTGGAGTCGCGCTTGTGACGGCACGCCTCCAGCGCCTGGATGACCCGGATGCGGGTGTCCTCGGGCAGGATCACCTCGTCCACGTACCCCAGCT
>JBFLZB010000244.1 GCA_040756475.1 Thermodesulfobacteriota bacterium | reverse complement strand
GTCGCCCGGGGCCGGTGTCGGCTCCGCCGACTCGAAGACGACCGGCGCGTGGGGCAACCCGAGGCTGCGGATGCCCCCCAGGATGAGGAGCTCTCCCACCCCGAGCCCGTACCCGTGGGGATCGACTCTGCGAAACGCGACCCGCGTGCCCGGCATCAGGGTCAGCACGGCGCCGGGCAGCACCGTCACCCGTGCGTTCAGGATCACCTCGCCCGACCAGGCCTCGTCCGCCTCGACGGCGAGCTCCCCCAGGATCTCGGTGCGCGGCCGGGGAGCCCCCGGTGCCGCCACCGGAGCGGCCGCTCGGGCAGGGGCCGGCACCGAGAGCACAGGCGCATCCGCGGCCCCGGAGACGGTCACTCCTGAGATGGGCGCCGGAGCCTGCCGGGCGTCGAGCAGGCCCACCCGGCACCCCAAGAGCGCCACGTCGGTCGCGTCCACCTCGCTGCCGGGGCCCAGGACCACACCGTACTCGGCTCCCTCGACCCGCACCCCATCCAGGCGGCACCGGGCCCCCACGCACAGGAGCCCCTCCTGGGCACCCCGCACCACGGCTCCACCCAGCAGGACCTCGGCACCCGGCGCGGCCACGATCCCGCCCCACGCGCCGCGTCCCGCCCCGTCCCCCTCGAAGGTCACGGGCGCCTCGGGGGTGCCCTGGACCCGAAGGCGCCCCGCCACGGCGAGCTCGGTGCCCGGGCTCCAGAAGACGGGGTCGGTGCGGGTGCTCAGGGCCTCGGCAAAGAGCACGTGCGTGCCCGGGAGGACGGTGAGGGTGGCGCCGGGGGCGACCAGGACGTCCTCGGACACCCGGACGACCCCCGACCACTCCACCTCACCTGTGAGGATGCCCCCCTGCGCCCCGGCGGAGGTCGCGAAGGCGGCGAGCGCGGCAAGGATCAGGAAAAGACGGGGAGGGAAAGATCTCACCCCGGCGGCTACTGGGCGCAGTCCCGGCAGATGCCCCGGAAACAGACGGACGCCTCCTGCACCCGAAACTGCGCCGAGAGCTCCTCGGGCACCCGCAGCACGGAGGAGTAGTCGGCGAACACGTCGGCGATCTTGCGGCACTCGGTGCACATCAGGTGGTGGTGGAGCCGGGTTTCGGGATCGTAGTGCTTGCGGGCGGGATCGATGGTGATGGCCTGGACCTCCCCGATGCGCTCCAGGGTATCGAGGGTGTTGTAGACCGTTGCAAGCGAGATGGTGGGAAAGTCCACGGCCACCTGCCGGTGGATCTGTTCCACGGACGGGTGCGCGGTGTTGCCGTCCATGTGGCGCAGCACGGCGATGCGCTGGGGAGTCACCTTGAGCCCTTCCTGGCGCAGGCGACCGATAATCCGCTCGGTGTACCCGTTCTTCATGACTCTTCCTCTTCCCAACAAGAAAACAGCACAGCAGGACAATTGCATGTGGTGAATAGTTCAAACCCGCGAGCGTGTCAAGATGCGACGTCACCCGGCCTCGAAGGCTCAATCCCGGGCTGGCCGGAAAGCCCCCTCCCCCATGCGCCGCATCTGGGCCAGGGCGCCCCGGAGCGCCCCCGCGTCGCCCCTGCCGGCCGCCTCCTCGCAGCGCTGCACCAGCGCCTCGCACTCCCTGGCGTGGGCCTGGAACCGGGTCAGCCGCTCGCGGCTGTGCGCCACCCAGCGATTCATCTCGGCGGCCAGGGGTTTTCCCCGGTCGCCGGCGCGCAGGTGGATGCGGCCGGTGAGGACCCGGCGACCCAGGTACCCCGCCACCCGCTGCAGCCGAAACAGGGGGCCGGCCACCGTGTGGGACGCGAGGACCGCCACGATGAAGACCGCCCCCGAGGCCACCAGGAGCACCGCGAGGAGGGAAAAGGTGAGGGCCGGCACGAGAAAGCCCAGCGTGCTGCGCAGGGTGTGGAACGCCGGGGCGAACTCCTCGCCCAGCTCCTGGGAGAGGACCCAGCGCAGAAGGACCAGGCCCACGGCGCACGCCGCTGCCGAAGCGGCTGCCGTGCGGGCCAGGAACCCCAGGGGGAAGGTCAGGGGAAAGGTCTCGTCCTCGCGCGTCTTCGGCACGGCTCGTCTCCTCACAGGCCCGGATGGCACGCGTGGCACAAAGGCGTAAAGCCCTCTCGCGGGGTCTTGCCCCGGATGCGCAGGTAGTAGGTCAGGTAGCCGCCCCCTCCGGGTGCCGGCCGTTGCAGGGAGTGAAGCTTTTCGGGCGACAGGCGCGGCAGGTGGGGATTGTGACAGGTGCCGCAGGTGACCACCTCGGCCCGAGCCGCGTCGGACCAGTGGAGGGGGAGCGCCTCGGGCACCTGGCCGCGGCGAAGGAGCCGGGACGGGGCGACCTCCACCGGGTGGGAGCGCCCCATCTGCTCTGCCGGGTGGCAGCCCCGGCAGGCCTCGACCACCGAGACCACGAAGAGGTGCGGGTCCAGGATCCAGTCCTCGCCGTCGGGCTCGGTCCGGTGGCACCCGGCGCAGCGCTTCTCGTCGTCGAGAAACGCGTGGGGCCTGTCGGGAGGATGACGGCCGGGCACGCTCCCCGCGGCGGCGAGCCCCAGGGCCAGGAGGGCACCGAGGACCGGGGCGCGTCCCCTCATCCCAGATCCTCTTCGACCCGAAGGGCCCCCACCGCCTCCCTCAGGTCGCTCCAGGCCGAGCGCACCTGCGCTGCCCCCTCTCCCCAGCCCTCCTCCTCGACCCGGCCCGCCGCCTGGGCGAGCCTCTCGCCGGCAGCACGCACCCCATCCTCCCAGGCATCGAGCTGCCTGGCCGCGTGAAGCAGCGCCTCGCCCAGCGCCCGAACCTCCCCATCCGCCAGGGGGGGGAGGCCGCCGGGGGGCGTGCCCGGCGCCAGCGTGGCCACCCACTCGGCCAGGCGGTCCAGGTCGCGCCGCAGGCGGCCGAAACGCCCCCACACCCACACGGCCAGGGCAGCCAGGAAGGCGCCGCCGCCCCACGCTGCCACCCGGTACAGGGCGGGCGACACCACCTCCCAGGGGTTTCCCAGGCGGCTGTGGGGCAGGTAGAGCTGGAGCCGCAGCACCTGGCCCAGGTGGTCGGAGAGGTAGACCCCGGCGGCCAGGAGGAAGGCGGCCAGCAGGAGAAGCGGATACACGGCGAACCGCACCTGGAAGGCGTGCTTCACCAGGAAGGTTCGCCGCCGAAACGGGAGAGGCTTGTGGTTGGCCATGGGACCTCCGTGGACGCCCCTTCTTTCGTCCCCCGCGCGGCCCAACTTGAGACAGGCTTGTCATCCCGTGGAGAACCGCTAGAATCGGGCGAACATCCGCTCCCCGAGGGGACCCTGGGGGAAGCGGCCCCGCCACGGGGTTCTCCGCTACGGGAGGCCAACGATGAAGGCGCTGCTCCACGCCCTGCGCAGCGAGGACAAGCTGCACATCCTCAACGGTCTGGAGGGTCTGGCCCGCAGACTGCCGGACTTGGGGGACTCGGACTTCGAGGAGGCCGTGCAGGCCGTGATCGGCCTGTTCTACGTCGACCCGGCGGACCACCCCGAGATGGTCCCCGTGCTGGAGCAGGCGGAGGGGATTCTGGCGGACCAGGGCACCCGAGCCTTCCCGGCCATCTTCCGGTCGCTGCAGGAGAGCGACCTCAAGGTCCACTTCCACCTGGCGGCGGCCCTGGGCCGGATGGGCTACGGGGCGCTGGAACCCCTGCTCGAGGCCTACCGGCAGGCCAAGGAGCCCTACCTGCGCATCTTTGCCCTCTTTGCCCTGGGAAAGATCCGGGACGCCCGCGTCATCGAGGCCCTGCCGGTCCTCTTCGCGGCCCTGGAGGATCCCAACCCCGAGGTGCGCGACACGGCGGCCCGGGCGCTGGGCAAGGTGGTGGAGGTGACCCCGCCGGGCTCGGTGCCGGGCCGCGCCCGGGCGGAGATGTTCGTCCGGCTGCTGGCCCGCGCGTCGGACCGGTTCGCCGGGGTGCGCAGCAAGGCCATCCGCAGCCTGGGCAAGATGGCCCGCTTCGGGCTGCTCCAGGAGGAGCAGCGCGCCCTCCTGTCTCGCCTGCTCTCCCGCGCCCTCGGGGAAGGCGACGCGGAGAACTGGGACCTGGCCTACATCGTGCGGGCCGAGGCGGAGA
Source organism: Thermodesulfobacteriota bacterium (assembly GCA_040756475.1). NCBI lineage: Bacteria > Pseudomonadati > Thermodesulfobacteriota > Thermodesulfobacteriota bacterium. The sequence goes on along the minus strand of JBFLZB010000244.1, from coordinate 1,800 downwards.
AGGCCCGAAAGTACCTTGGGTAGCCCCTCGCCCCCTACCGCCCCGACACGTGCCAGGTGCCCGACCGGTACTCCGCGCGGTAGCCCCGCGCCCGTAGGTAGGCTGCCATCTCACCGGTGGCGGCGTTGTTCTCGGGCAGCCGGGGCAGGAGCCGGGCCAGGGCGGGGGCCAGGTCGGATTCCCCCGCCCCCGACCGGGAGAGCCGGCGGTAGGCTTCCCAGGTGATCCGCAGCGATGGGTCCGTGGCCAGGAGGTCCAGGAGCGTCGCCGACCGCCCTTCCGGCCGCGGCAGCCCATCGCCCAGGGCCAGCGCCCGCAGGCGGAAGGACTCCGGCGCTTCCCGCTGTCCCAGGGCGGCCTCCACGTGCCCCCACTCCAGGCGCCCCCAGCGGCCCAGGGCGTCCAGAGCCTCGGCGCGGACGCCAAAGTCCGGGTCCGCGCCCGAGGCCCACTGGGCCACCCGGCCGAAGAGCTCGTGGGGAACCTCCCGGTAGGCCACCTGGGCGAGGTTGCGCACCGCTTCCGCCCGCACCCGGGGCTGCTCGGCCGCCAGGGCCTGCTCCAGGAAGTACACCTGGCCGTGGCGGGCCCAGGGCCGAACGGCCCGGAGGGCCTCGATCCGAACCTCCGTATCCGGGTCCTCGGCGGCCCTGGCGAGGGCCTCCCTCTCCAGGGCCCGGTCCCCCGCGGCGCCCACGCAGCGCAAGGCCGCCTGGCGCACTTCGGGAGCCGGGTCGCGAAGCGCTGCGACGAGCAGAACCCGGTCCTTCGCCGAGAGCGGGGCGGGAACGCCACGATACAGGGCCCACAGGGCCTGCCCCCGCACGGCGCCGGGTCCGGCGCCGGCTGCCAGGGCCTCCAGTGCCCCGCGGTCGCGGCCCGCCTCCGCCGCCCGCAGGCCGAGCTCGGCACGAAGCCGCGCCGTCGATGCCGCCGCGGCCGGCGCGGCCAGGAGACACAGGAAGACCGCCCCCGCCGCCGCGGCGCCCAACGGGCGCCGCCTCCGAGACCGGGCAAGGGGCATGGAACCGCGTCGCAACGGGCGCTCCTTTCTCACATGCTGGGAAAGAAGACGAAGGGGTACGTCACGGTAATGGGCCTCGGGGCCACCGGCGGAAACTTCCACTTGCGCACCCGGTCGAGCACCGCCTCCTCCAGGGGCGGGTACCCCAGGGTGGACTCCACCACCTCGCAGGCCGTCACCGTGCCCTCGGGATCGATGGTCATGCTCACCGTGAGCTTGCCCTCCAGGTCGGGCTTCTTGCGCAGCTCCCGGTTGTAGAGGTAGCGGATCCCCCCCAGGTAGGTGCCCACCGTGCGGTGGATCGCGGCCACCGCCTCCCGCAGGGTCAGCTCGTCCAGGGGCTGGTCTTCCACCGTCTCCACCGCCTCGTCCGCCCGGTCCTGGAGCTGCACCGTGCGCTGGGCGCCGGCCGCAGCGCGAAGGGCGTCTTCCCCGAGGCCGGCGGCCAGCACCGGGGCACCCCCACCCGCCTGGTCCCCGGAGCCCCCGGGGGCCGCGCGAAGCCCGTCCACCCGGGCCAGCACCCGGTCCAGGTCCTCGGCCGCTCCCTTTCCCTCGAGGATCGAGCCCCGCGCGGCGGCGGTGGAGGTCGCCCCCCTGCCCCCGAGCAGCCCCAGGAGTCCCTTGTTGGCCACCGATTCGCGCAACTGCTCCCGGCGGCGCGCCACCTGCTCCGGTGTGGGCCCAGCCGGCGGCCCGGGGGTCTCCGCCACCTGCGGAGCCGGCGGTGCCGGGGTGGGAGGCGCCGCGGGGGCGGGAGCCGGCTCTGCCTTGGG
>JBFLZB010000243.1 GCA_040756475.1 Thermodesulfobacteriota bacterium | reverse complement strand
GGGGTTTTGGTGGGGGCTTGCCCCGACGCCCCCCGTACCTCAGGATTGTCGGGGCAAGCCCCGACCTACGAAGCGGCGGTTTGATGGATCAGTGTGGCAAGTGCCCGCCTTTTGGTTCTTTGTTCAACAACCGGATAGGCATGCCTCAAACCACAAGTCCGAAGGAGATTCGGCCGCGCCTGCATCCCGGTCTGCGGCACTGCTCGTCGGTCACAAGTGTAGCCACGGGCGTAACCGGTCAAGCGCGGATCCGGTCCGGCTCCTCTGTAGGAGCCAGCTCCTGCTGGCGATTTCGGCCGAAGGCCGACCCTTCCCCCTGCCGCTGACGCGGCAAGTCGCCTGCGGGAGCAGGCCCCTACAGTTGCTTCTCGTTGTCCTTCGGATAGAGAGCGGCCGGCCGGTTACGCCCTGTGGCCGTCAGGCCGTTTCTATGCGTTCTTTGCGTCCTCTTGCGGCCATTCCGTATTCCCCCTTTTGGCGCCTTGCAGCCCGGGAGCAGGGGCGCCCTCGGTATCATCCGGACCTGTGGTTTGAGGAACTACCGGCCCCGCTTTCCGGTACGGGCTGGGGCTGCCCAGCCGCTCCAGGAGGTGCGCCGCGAGTGCGATTGCACCTTACGCGCTCCTCTGCTACGGTCTCGGCGCCCCGGACGGGCCGGTGCCGCCGAAGGCCCAGTAGCGCCCTCCATCTTCTGACAGGGGACCCCGGCGCCCGTGACCAGACCTCTTGCCCCCGCCACCCACCCCAAACCCGAGCTCCTGGCCCCCGCAGGGTCCTGGGAGGCCTTCCTGGCGGGCCTCGAGGCCGGGGCCGACGCCTTCTACCTGGGCCTGCGGGAGTGGAGCGCCCGGGGGCGGGCGGCGAACTTCACCCTGGAGGACCTGCGGCGCCTGGTGCCCGTGGCCCGGGCCGAGGGCCGCCGGGTCTACGTAGCCCTGAACACGCTCCTGCAAGAGGACGAGGTTCTGCGGGCGGCGCGGGCCGTGTGGGACCTCCTCTGCCTGGAGGTGGATGCCCTCATCCTTCAAGACCTGGGCCTGTGGCGCCTGTGCCGGGAGGTGTTCCCCGAGGCGCGCCTCCACGCGTCCACCCAGATGTCGGTGCACAACTCGGCGGGGGTGCGCCGGCTCGCCAAGATGGGATTCTCCCGCGTCGTCCTCGCCCGGGAGTGCACCCTGGCCGAGGTGCGGGCCATCCGGGCGGCGTCGGATCTCCCCCTCGAGGTCTTCGTCCACGGGGCCCTGTGCTACGGCCTCTCGGGCCAGTGCCTGGCCTCCACGGCGCTCGGCGGAGGTAGCGCCAACCGGGGCTGGTGCGCCCAGCCGTGCCGCTGGAACTACCGCACGGACACCGGCGCCGCAACCCACCCCTTCTCCCCCTCGGACCTCTCCCTCCTGGAGCGCGTGCCCGAGCTCGCCCGGGCCGGGGTCTCGGCCCTCAAGATCGAGGGCCGGCTCAAGGGCGCCGCGTACGTCGAGGCGGTGGTGCGGGCTTTTCGGACGGCCCTCGACGCCTCGGAAAGCGAGTGGGAAGACGCTCTGGGCGCCGCCCGGGAGCTCCTCGCGGGCGCCGAGGGCCGCCCCGCAACCGAGGGGTTCGCAGACGCGCCCCGGCCCCGGCAGGTGCTCCTCGGCGGCGGGCAGCCCGGCCTGGGCACGCAGCTGGGCCGCGTGGTGGGCTGGCGGGGCGGCAGCGCCGTGGTCGCGTCACGGACCCGGCTCCACCGGGGAGACCGGCTGCGCATCGCCCCGGGCTCCGGCGGGAAGGGCGTGGCTGTGACCCTGCGGGAGCTGCACCGGGAAGGGGCCGATGGCGGGGAGCGGTACCGCTTTCCCTGCCCATCCCCCGTGGCCACGGGCGACGCGGTGTACCGGGTCAAGACCGCCCGGGGCGAGGAGCGGGAGCAGGAGCTCGCCCGCCGGGCCCGGTCCCTGGGCAAGGGGAGCGGCGGCGGGGGGCTTCCCGTGCGGGCGACCGTCCGCCTGGAGGACGGGGTGCTTCGCGTATGGGCGGCCTGCGGGCCGGCGGCGGTGGAGCTCCTGGCCCCCATGCCCCGCTTCCCGGCCGAGCGCAGCGGGCTCACGGCCCGGGTCCTGGAGGCCCACCTCGGGAAGCTCGGAGACACCGGGTTTCGGCTGGCCTCCCTGGCCGTGTCGGGGGAGCTGCCCCCCGTGGTGGTTCCCCCCTCGGCGTTCAAGGAGGTGCGCCGCCTCCTCGCGACGGAGCTGCGCGCTGCCCTGGAAGCCGAGGTGCAGGCTCGGCTCGCCCGATGCCGGGAGCTGCGAGCCGCCGGGGCACCGGGACCCCACGGGCAAAGGCCCGTGGCGCCCGGAGAGCACGCACCTCGGCTCTGGGCCAGGGTCGAGGTGCCCGACGCGTTGCGCGCCGCCCTGGAGGGCCCCTTCCCTCGGGTCGTGGCCGCCCTGAACCGGGCGTGCCTGGAGGCACGGCGCGCGCCGGAAATGGGCCCCGGCTCGCGGGAGCGCATCTGCTGGGAGCTCCCGCCGTGGCTCTCGGAGGGGGCGCTTCCCCTGTATCGGAGGTGGCTGGAGATCCTGGCAGCGGAGGGGTTTTACCGGGTCGTGCTCACGAACCTGGGGCACCTGGAGCTCCTGGAGGGCCTGGGGCTCACCCCCCTGGCCGGCCGGGAGCTCCACGCCCTCAACGGCTGGGCGGCCCAGGCCCTGGGCGCCCTGGGGTGCGCGGCGTTCACCCCGAGCCCCGAGACCGGAGCCGGAAACCTGAGGGCCGTGGCCGCCGCCGGCTGGCCCCTGCGACCCGTGGCCTACGCCTACGGGAGCCCGCCCCTCTTCCTCACGCGCCTCGACCCCGGGGTGACGCTCGCGCCCGGAGCCGTCGCCGAGACGGCGGACGGCCGCTGCCTGGCCTGGTCCCCCGGGCCCGAGCCCCCGGAGCCCGCAGCCGGCCCGGGGGCGAAGGGGTGCCTGCCCGCCCAAGAGCCGGGCTGGGCCCGGGTGTACGGCCCCGAGCCCTTCTCCTGGTCCCACCGCGGCCGGGAGCTCGCGGAGCTCGGCATCGCCGACCTCCTGTGCGACTTCCAGGGGCGGCCCTTCTCGGCAGGGGAGCTCCGGGCGGTGGCGCAGGCCGTGGCGGCGGGCCGGAAGCTCCCGGGGACCACCGAGGGGAACTGGTCCTCCGGGCTGCGGTAGGGCCGGGAGGCCTTGCGGCCCTGGGGAACCGTCCGTATCGGAGCGCTGCGCCCACGGGGGGACCGTGCTACCCTGGATTCCCGATCCGCGGTGCGGGGGCCGATTTCGATTGCGATTTCGATTCGGTTCCGTAGTCCGACACGTGGGGCGAGAACCCTGGTCCTCGAAGCTCTCCCAGACAGGAGCGATGCCCATGCCCAAGCTCTCCATCCCCGAGATCAAGACCCGAAAGCAGTCGGGCCCCAAGCTCACCATGCTCACCGCCTACGACTACCCCACGGGCAAGCTCGTGGACCAGGCGGGAATCGACCTGATCCTGGTGGGGGACAGCCTGGGGATGGTGTGCCTGGGCTACCCCGACACCGTCCCCGTGACGATGGACGAGATGGTGCACCACACCGCCGCGGTGGCCCGGGCCGCCGAGCGGGCCTTGGTGGTGGGCGACCTGCCCTTCCTCTCCTACCAGGTGAGCCCCGAGGACGCGGTGCGCAGCGCCGGGCGCCTGTTCAAGGAGGCCCGGGCCGACTGCGTCAAGCTCGAGGGCGGCCGCACCCAGGCGGACAAGGTGGCCGCCATCGTCCGGGCCGGCATCCCCGTGATGGGCCACATCGGCCTCACACCCCAGACCGCCACCCAGCTCGGGGGGTTCAAGGTGCAGGGCAAGGCCCCCGAGGCCGCCCAGGCACTCCTGGACGACGCCCGTGCCCTGGAGGAGGCCGGGGCCTTCGCGGTGGTGCTCGAGTGCGTGCCCACGAGCCTGGGCAGGCGGGTGACCGAGGCCCTCTCCATCCCCACCATCGGCATCGGCGCCGGCCCCCACTGCGACGGCCAGGTGCTCGTGCTCCACGACCTGGTGGGGCTCTTCGACCGGTTCGTCCCCAGGTTCGTCAAGCGCTACGCCAACCTCTCCGACGAGATTCGTGCGGCGGTGGCCCGGTACCGGGACGAGGTGCAGGGGGGCATCTTTCCGGGGGAAGAGCACCAGTTCGGGGGATGACCGCACCGGTCCGCCCCGGGTCGGCGCATTTTCGGGTTCCCCGAGGCGCCGCCGCGGCTATACTGCGCACCCATGCTGACGCGAACGAGGTGGAGGGTCGTGGAGGAGCCCTGCTCCCCGCCGGAGGCGGCCGGCCGGTGGGCCGAGGCCCGGGCCCGGGGAGCCGCGGGGGCGGTCACCTCCTGGGGCTCGGGCGTCCCCGGCCGGGAGTGGATTCGGCTCTTCTGGGAGAAGAACGGGGACGAGGTGCCCCCGGGCCAGGACCTGGAAGAGGAGAATTGGACCCCCTTCTGGCGCGAGAGCGTGCGCACCGTGGCCGTGACCGGCCGGATTTCGCTCGTGCCCGCCTGGGAAGCGGTGCCCCCCGGCCTTTCCATCCCCATCCGCATCGACCCCGGAATGGCCTTCGGCTCGGGCGACCACCCCACCACCCGGCTGTGCCTGCAAGCCCTCGAAGACCTGGCCAACCGGGGCGGGCTCCCCGGCCCGGTGCTCGACGTGGGCGCGGGCACGGGAGTCCTGGCGCTGGCAGCGGTGCTGCTGGGTGCCGCCGGGGTCGACGCCCTCGACATCGACCCCTTCGGTTTCGCGGCGTGCCGCCGCAACGCCCTCCTGAACGGCCTGGACGACCGGGTGCGCCCCCTCCTCCTCTCACTCGACCTCCTGGAGGGGGCCTACCCGCTGGTGCTCGCCAACGTGGTGGTGGGGCAGATCGAGAACCTCGCCCCCGCCCTGCGACAGCGCCTGGCCCCAGGCGGGCTCCTCATCGCCTCGGGTTTCGAGGGAGGCGAAGCGGCCCGGGTGGCGCACCTGCTGGGGCTCGCGGTGAGGCAGCGCCGGGAGGAGGAAGGCTGGGCGGCCTTGGTGCTGGCCCCGGAGGATTCCTGAATTTCAGATCCTCAAGAATCTCTGGCGCGGGTCGTCAGCGGCCCGGCGGGCCCTGGCCCCACGCCTTCCGGAAGATGGAGGGGCCCGCGGGCTCGAAGCCCAGCCCGCCCCCGTCGAGCTTCTCCGACTCGCCGATGAAGAGGTAGCCCCCGGGAGCCAGATACCGGAGAAAGTTCGAGAGGAGCCGCGTCTTGGTGGGCGGGTCGAAGTAGATCATCACGTTGCGGCAGAAGATCACGTCGAGCGTCCCCCTCAGGGGCGCTGCGTCGCGCAGGATGTTGTAGCGCCGAAAGGCCACCAGGGCCCGAATCTCGTCGCAGAGGCGAAAGGAGCCGGCGGGGGTGTCGGCGTCGCGCACCAGGTACTTGTGGTGGTACTCCCGGGGCATGTGCACGAACCGATCTTCCGGGTAGACGCCGCGAGAGCCGATGCGGATGACCCTGCGGTTGATGTCGGTGGCCAGGATGCGGGCGTCGCAGCGCTCGGGATTTCCCACCACCTCCGCCAGGGTGACGGCAATGGAGTAGGGCTCCTCCCCCGAGGAGCACCCGGCGCTCCAGATCCGAAGCGCCCCTCCTTCGCCTGCGCCGCGCTCCGCCAGGAGCCGGGGAAAGACCTGTGCGGCCAGGGCGTGGAACTGGGCCTGCTCCCGAAAGAAGAAGGTGTAGTTGATGGTGACCGCGTCGATGAGCGAAGGAATCTCGGGTCGCCCCTCGGGCGAGTGCAGGAGCTCGGCGTAGTGCCGCGCCGAGGGGAGACGGAGCTCCCGCACCCGGCGGGCGACGCGCGTGGTGAGCAGCCCCTCCTCCTTGTGGGTGAGGTGGATGCCCGAGTGGTCGTAGACTACCCGCCGCAAAAAGTGGAGGGTCTCGCGGTCGTCCATGGTCTCCCGGGGGGT
>JBFLZB010000242.1 GCA_040756475.1 Thermodesulfobacteriota bacterium | reverse complement strand
GGGAGGGGCCCGCGCCCGGGTAGGGGACGGCGCAAGAGGGGCAGAAGGGCTCCGCCAGGGGCTGCATGCGGCTGCGGCACCGCCCGCAGAAGGGCGCGGCGGGTGCCCCTTCGGCCTCCCGAACTCGGCACAGGGGACAAAGCGGAGGCAGCAGGACGTAAAAGAGCGCCCGCAGCGGCGCCCGGCACCACCGGGACGCCCGGCTCCCTGAATCGGTCGGCGGGCCGCCCTTCAGTCGAGCAGGAGGCTCCGGCCGGTCATCTCCCGAGGCTGGGCAATCCCCATGAGGTGCAGCAGGGTCGGGGCCACGTCCGCCAGGATCCCCCCGGAGCGGAGCCGCGCCCCGCGGCGCTCCTCGTCCACGAGGAGGAAGGGCACCGGGTTGGTGGTATGGGCGGTGTGGACCTGGGAGGTCGCGGGATCCCACATCTGCTCCGCGTTGCCGTGGTCGGCCGTCACGGCGGCAACGTACCCCCATGCCCCCAGGGCGTCCACCACGTCTCCCACGCACGCGTCCACCGTCTCGACGGCCCGCACGGCGGCCGCCAGAACCCCCGTGTGGCCCACCATGTCCAGGTTGGCGAAGTTAACCACGATCAGGTCGTGAAGACCCCGGCGGATCTCCTCCACCAGCCGGTCCCGCACCCCGAACGCGCTCATCTCCGGCTTCTGGTCGTAGGTGGCCACGTCCCGCGGGCTGGGGATGAGCACGCGCTCCTCTCCGGGGAAGGGCTCCTCGGAGCCGCCGTTGAAGAAGAAGGTGACGTGGGCGTATTTCTCGGTCTCGGCGATGCGCAGCTGGCGCAGGCCGGCCCCGGCTACCACCTCCCCGAGGAGGTGGGTCAGGCGCTCCGGGGGAAAGGCGATGGGGAGCCCGAAGGTCTCGTCGTACTCGGTAAAGGTGACGTAGGAGGCCAGGGCCGGGCGCCAAGAGGCGTCGAAGGCGGCGAAGCCGGGCTGGGTAAACGCCCGGGTGAGCTCCCGGGCGCGGTCTGCCCGAAAGTTGAAGAAGACCACGACATCCCCGTCGCGCACCGGCCCGACGGGCCGCCCCTGCCGGTCCACCACCACCCGGGGCACGACGAACTCGTCGGTCTGGCCTTCTTCGTAGGCCGACCGGATCGCTTCGTCCGCGCAGGCGGCGGCCGTCCCCTCGCCCCGGCACAGGGCGCGAAACGCCTTCTCCACCCGATCCCAGCGGGTATCCCGATCCATGGCGTAGTACCGGCCGGTCACGGTGGCGACCTGGCCAACGCCCGCCCGGGCGAGCACCCTCTCCAGGGCCTCCAGGTACCCGCGGCCGCTCTGGGGCGGGGTATCGCGGCCGTCGAGGAAGGCGTGCACGAAGAGCCGCGCCACTCCACGACGGGCGGCCAGCTCCACCAGGGCCTCCAGGTGCCGCTGGTGGCTGTGTACGCCGCCGTCGGAGACGAGCCCCAGGAGGTGGAGGGCTCCTCCCGTCTCCCGCACCTGCTCACAGGCCCGGTTGAGCACGGGGTTCTCGAAAAAGGAGCCGTCTTCCAACGCGAGGTTGATGCGGGTGTAGTCCTGGTACACGACCCTGCCCGCCCCCAGGTTCAGGTGCCCCACCTCCGAGTTTCCCATCTGGCCCTCGGGCAGCCCTACCGCCAGCCCCCCCGCCCCCAGAGTGGTCCCCGGGTAGGTGCGGGCCAGCGCGCTCAGCCGTGGGGTCCGGGCCTGGCGAACCGCATTGCAGGCGGTCTCTTCCCGGTATCCCCAGCCGTCGAGGACGATGAGGGCGGTGCGGCGCACGGTGCGGGCTCCTCCTTAGGCCGGGGCGGGCAGCGCCGCCGGCGACGGGAGCGCCCCCAGATCGAGCTCCAGGGTGTCCACCCGCCCGCAGGCCGGGCACGCGGCGCTCCACCGGAGCGCGGTCTTGGCACATCCCGAGCAAGTGAAGGCAAGCGGCACGGGCCCCTCGGCGCCGAAGGCCCCCTCCCGAAAGGCGCGGGCCGCCTGGTCGTGGGACCCCAGGCGGTAGAGGGCCTCGCCCCGCAGGAGTCCCTCGGCCCGGGTGGCCTCTTCGGCCCCCCGGCGCCCGTCCTCCAGCACCCGCAGCGCCTCCTGGGAGCGCTCCAGGTCCAGGAGCAGTCGAGCCCGCAAGAGCACCGCCGCCCCCCCCTTCTTGCCGAGCTTGCGGTAGAGTTTGAGCATCTCCTCGGCCTTGCCCCGCTCCAGCAGCACCTCTTCGGCCCGCAGGAGCAGCGCCGCCTGGCCGGTGGCCTCGTACCCCCGCACCCAGGCCCGTACCGCGGCCGCCTCGTCGCCGGCAGCCAGCCACCGTTCTCCCAGAGAGGCGTGGGCGGGGGCGAACCCCTCGTCGTCGGCCACCACCTTCTCGAGCAGGTTGCGGGCCGGACCTTCGGGCAGATTGGCGGCCTGGCGCCACCGCAGCTCGCTCAACGTGCGGCGCTCCGAGGCTCGCGCCTGGCGGGCCTCGGTCCGGGCCACCACCCGCTCCTGCACCCGGGCCGCCTCGGACCAGTTGCCCGCCTCCCGATACAGGTCGCGAAGCCCCAGCAGCGAAGGCCGGTGATCGGGCTCCACGTCGAGCCACCGGCTGAGCGCCGCCACCTGGCCCTCGAAGTCCCCTCGAGCGCGGTACGCCTGGAGAAGCAGGGCCAGGATCTCGGGGTTTCGCGGATCGTCCTCCAGGAGCGCCTTGAGCCGGCGCTCCGCGGGCGGGAGCTTGCCGTCGGCCAGCTCGGCCCGGACCATCTCCAGGGCCACCTGGGCCTCGGGCGACTTCCGGTAGGCCCGGCGCAGGAGCTTGCGGGCCGAAGCCGTGCGCCCCAGCAGAGCGTGGCCGCGGCCCTGGGCCGCAAGACGGCGACCCGCCTCGCGGCGCTCGTCCCCCTTGCGATGCCGCCAGAACTGGAAGGAACGCAGGGCTTCCTTGAAGGCCGTCTGGAACACCGCGAGGCCGAAACCCGCCAGGAAGAAGAGAAAGAGCACCAGGGCCAGGCTCGTGTTGACCCTCGCGCCGGGGTAGAGGCGAAATTCCACCGCCCCCGGGTTCATTGTGAAGACGTACCCGAAGGCCAGGAGCGCCGCAATGAGCGCCAGGGCGGCTCGCTTTCCAGACACGCTTGGCTTCTCCCCCGGCGCCGGCCCACGTCAGCGGGCGCCGATCTCCCGGTTGGATTGGCAGTCGCCGTCCGACGTGGCGCAGGAGAGGACCGGGCCCCTGCTCCCCGATTCTCTCCGCACCGCGCGGTGCCCTCGTCCCTCGGATATCTCCCTCGGAGGCCATTCCCGAATCCCGCGAGCCCCCCGATACATCTCTCTCAGGCCCGGCCCCGGGGCCCGAGCACCCGCACATCGCCCTTGCGCACGGTGACCTTCTGGGAGTCCAGGTACTCCAGGAGCGGCACGGTGTACTTGCGGGTGGTCCCCGTCAGATCCTTTACGTCCGCCACTCCCATCTCGCCCTTCTCCTCCAGGAGAGCCGCCACCCGCCGGGCGAGCTCCTCCAGCCGGCGGGCTTCGAAGTAGAAACCCTCCTTGGTGCGGTGGAGGATCCCCTGCCCCACCAGGTACTCGAAGACCGGGCGCAGGGCCTTGGGGTCCTCCCCGAGAGCGGCGGCGGCATCCTCGAGGGAGGGCGCTTCGTAGCCGCGGCCCGCCAGCAAATCCTGGATCCGCTTGCGTAGCCCTTCGTCGTCTGCGCTCAAGCGCAGGGCGAAGTCGCTGCGCCGCACGAGCTCCCCATCGGCCACCACTTTGCCGGCCTCGGCCATCCGACCCAGGACGAACTCCACCAGCCGCGGGCCGACATAGCGGGGAAACTTGGTACGAAGCTCCTCCACCCCGAGGCCGCGGCGCAGGGGATTGTCCTGGTGGAACCTCGCCAGCACCGCGAGCGCCTTCTCCTCGAGCCCCGCCACCAGGTCGCGGTGGTGGTGGCGCTGGCTCTTGCGGTCGGTGACGAGCGCCACCCCCGACCGCACGGCGGCCTGGAGGAGGTTGCGGGCTTCCTCCAGGGGCACCCCCAGGGCGGCCTGAACCTCCTGGGGGCCCAGGCCCGCCGGCCCCCGCGCCGCAAGGAACACCTCCAGGCGCGCCCCGGGGTCCTCGCCGCCGAGCCGGGAGAGCTGCTCCAGGACCTCCTCACGGCGGCCCTTGTGGCGCCTGGGCCGGTGGTCGAGCACGGCTCCCCCGCCCAGGGTCACGGCGGGCGAAAACTGGCGCAGCACGAACCGGTCGCCGGGGCACGCCACCATGCGGGCCGGGCTGCGCAGCTGCGCATACCCCTCTTCCCCGGGGCGCAGCTCGTCCCGATCGAGCAGCGCCACCACCACCGGCACCTCCTGGGTCCCCGTGTGCAGCCGCAGCCGGTCCCGGTCGCAGAGGGGCCGGACGGCTCCCGGGAGCACCTCGATCCGCACGTCGAGCATGTGGGTCGTCTCCAGGGATCCCACCTGCACGACCGAATCTCCCCGGTTGAGATCCGAGACCTCAAGGCCGCTGAGGTTGAGCGCCGTGCGCTGGCCGGCGGCAGCCCGGTCGACCGTGCGGCCGTGTACCTGCACCCCCCGGACCTTCCCCTTGAGGCCGCTGGGAAGCACCTCCACCTCGTCGTCCTTGCGCACCGAACCGGAGAGCACCGTGCCGGTGACCACCGTGCCGAACCCCCGCATGGTGAACACCCGGTCCACCGGGAGGCGGAAGAGCCCCTTGGCCCCCCGCTGGGGCACGGTCCTCGCCAGGGCATCCACCTGGGCCACCAGCCCGTCGAGCCCCTGGCCGGTGACCGACGAGACCGGAACCACGGGCGCTCCCTCCAGGAAGGAACCCGCCAGGGCCCCGGACACGTCCTCCCGCGCGAGTTCCAGGAGCTCGGCGTCCACCAGGTCGGCCTTGGTGAGGGCCACCAGCCCGCCCTTGACGCGCAGGAGGGAGCAGATGTCCAGGTGCTCCCGGGTCTGGGGCATCACCCCCTCGTCCGCCGCCACCACGAGCATCACCAGATCGATACCGCTCGCACCCGCCACCATGTTCCGTACGAAGCGCTCGTGGCCCGGCACGTCCACGACGGACAGATCGATCCCCGAGGGCAGCGCCAGGTGGGCGAACCCCAGCTCGATGGTGATGCCCCGTTCCTTCTCCTCCTTGAGGCGGTCCGGATCGGTACCCGTGAGCGCCCGCACCAGGGAGGACTTGCCGTGGTCGATGTGCCCCGCGGTACCGAGCACGACGCGCTTCTGGGCCACCGGATCCATGGACGTCCTAACGATTTGATCTCGTTCCGTAAACCGCTCGGGCAGGGCCAGGGATGCTAGCAGACCCCCCCCGGGGGTGCAAGGCCCGCGGGCCGTCCCGAACGGTCGCCCAGGGCCCCGGGGGCGCGGCTCACCGGGAGGCCTCCGGCCCGCTCCGGGCGGCCAGCACGCACCCGGCCAGCACCAACACCGTACCCCACACCTGATACGCCGCGGGCCACTCCCCCAGGGCCGCCGCACCCAGGAGCCCCGCATAGACCGGAAGGGTATTGTAGTAGGCCATCGCCCCCGCGGCGCCAAGCCGGCGCACTCCCTGGTTCCAGGCCAGGAACGCCAGAAAGGACGGACCCAGGCCGATATAGAGAACGGCCAGCACCAGGCTCCCCTCCAGGGCGGGGACTCGAGTCCAACTCTCCCACAGGGCCGGGCCCGCAAGCACGGGCAGGGCGCCCAGCGTGGTCACCGCGGTCACCCACACGGTGGAGCGCCGAGCCAGCAGCGCCTTTCCCAAAAGGGAGTATGCTGCCCACAGGAAGACGGCCGCCAGCACGAGGAGGTCCCCGGGGTTCCAGTGCAGGCTGCGCAGGGTCTCCCAGGACCCCCGGCTCACCACCACTGCCACCCCGACCAGGCTAGCCGCGGCCCCCACCACCTGGCCCCCCCGCAGGGAGTGGGCGCCGAGCAGGCGGGCCAGGAGGATCGTCACCAGGGGACCCGTGGCGTTGACCACCGCGGCGTTCAGGGCCGTGGTGTGGCGCAGCCCCGAGTAGAGCAGCACCTGGAACCCCACGACCCCGCACAGGGTCATGCCGGCCGCCGCGACCCAGTCTCGGGGCG
>JBFLZB010000241.1 GCA_040756475.1 Thermodesulfobacteriota bacterium | reverse complement strand
CGCAGCGCGCTGCCGGCTCCGGCCGCATAACCCCGGAAGAGCACCGCGGGGGAGATGCGCCGCGCGGCGTCGAGGGACGCCAGGGAGAACGCCAGGGCCACCAGGAGCCCGAAGGCCGCACCGGTGAGGAGCGGTGCGGGGTAGAGGCCGGGGCGAAGGGGCACCGGCAGCAGATCGTCGCCGAGCGAGGCCAGGGCATAGGGAAGGGCCGCCCCGGCGGCCACCCCGGCGGAGGAACCCAGGGCCCCGAGGAGGAGGATCTGGAGAAGGTAGGCGGTGAGCAGCAGGCTTCCCGGTGCGCCCAGGCACTTCATGGCCGCCAGGTGGAGCCGTTTCTCCCCCAGGTACCCCCGCACCGCGCCGGCCACCCCCAAGCCCCCCACCAGCAGCGCGGAGAGCCCCACCAGGGTGAGGCTCGCGGTCATCCGGTCGAGGAAGTACCGGATTCGGGGGGCGGCCCGGTCGAAGGTGCGGGTGCGCCACCCCCGATCGGGAAAACGTGTCTCCAGCTCGGCCAGCACCGAGGCGGCCTCCGGCGCCCCGGGATCCGCACCCGCACGGGCCGGCGCCGCCAGCCGCACCCGGTAGGCGTGGGTCACGAGGCTCCCGGGCTCCAGGAGGCCCGTGCCGGCCAGGCTCTCCCGGGCCACCAGGAGCCGGGGGCCCAGGGTGAAGCCGCGAAAGGCCCGGTCAGGCTCGGCACGAAGCACTGCCCGAAGGACAAACTCCCGGCTGCCCACCCGCACCCGGTCCCCGGGGGAGGCGTTCAGCCGCTGGAACACCAGCTCGTCGGCTGCGGCGCCGAACACGCCGTCCTCCTCCCCCAGGGCGGCGGCGAGGTCCAGGTCGGGTTCCAGCACCGTCCGGCCGTAAAGGGGGTAGGCCCGGTCCACGCCCTTGAGCTCCACCAGCACCCGCGCGGGCGAATCCCCATCCAGGGCGGCGGCCATGGCCCGAAGCTCGGCCGTGCTCGAGACCTCCCCCCGGGACCGCAGGAAGGCCAGGGGCTCCGGGTCGAGCTCCCGCTGGGCCAGCGTGAGCTCGGCGTCGCCCCCCAGGAGCGCGCGGGCGTCGGCCACGAGGCCCGCCCGGGCGGCGCGAGACACCGACCCCACGGCGCTTACGGCGAAAACCCCGAGGAAGAGGCACGCGAGGAAGACCCCAAAGCCCCGCAGACCGCCCCGCAGCTCGCGGCGGGCGAGGCGAAGCGCCAGGGCAAACGCCGCCGCGGTCGTCACCGGGGGCTCCGGACCGGGCCGTCGAGCAGCCGGCCGTCGGCCATGTGCAGGGTGCGTCCGCACCGGGCGGCCAGGGCCTCGTCGTGGGTGATGAGCAGCAGCGTGGTGCCGTGCTCCGCCTGGAGGCCGAAGAGGAGGTCCATGACGCGGCTGCCCGTCTCACGATCCAGATTCCCCGTGGGCTCGTCAGCCAGGAGGAGCTTGGGGCGGGCCACGGTGGCACGGGCCAGGGCCGCTCGCTGCTGCTCGCCCCCGGAGAGCTGGGCGGGGTAGTGGAGGCGCCGGTCCGCGAGGCCCACCGCCTCCAGGGCCTCGGCGGCCCGCTCCCGGGCATCGGCCCGGCCGGCGAACTCCAGGGGCAGGGCTACGTTCTCCCAAGCGGTCATGGTGGGCACCAGGTGGAACGACTGGAAGACGATCCCCACGTGCGCGCGGCGAAACCGGGCGAGGCCGTCCTCGTCGAGGTCCCCCAGGTCTACCCCGGCCACCCGCACCCGGCCCGCCGAGGGGCGCTCCAGTCCCCCCACGATCATGAGAAGCGTGGTCTTGCCGGCTCCCGAGGGCCCCACGACGCTCACGGTCTCGCCGGGAGCGACCTCAGCCGCGATGCCCCGGAGGATGTTGACCTCTCCCCCGCCCCCGGTTAAGGTCAGGCACACGTCGTCCAGCGCGATCATCGGGGACACCCCCTCGGAGAGCCCGACCTTGGGAACCGCCATGCCGTCGTTCCTTCCTGTGCTTCTTGGCTGCGCCCGGGCCGCCCGCCGGGCGCTTCCGGCAAGCATCGCACTGTGCCTCGCCCTTGTAAACGCCGGGGCGGCCCAGGCACCCGTGCGCATCCTGGCCCTGGGGGACAGCCTCACGGCCGGATACGGCCTGGCGCCCCGGGATGCCTTTGCGTCGGTGCTCCAGCGGGCGCTGGCCGCCGAGGGGCTCCCGGCGGTGGTGGTGAATGCGGGGGTCTCGGGCGACACGTCGGCGGGAGGCCGGTCGCGGCTGGAGTGGGCCCTGGGGGACGGCGCCGACGTGGCCATCGTGGAGCTCGGGGCCAACGACGCCCTGCGGGGGCTCGACCCGGCCGAAGTGGAAGCGAACCTCGACGCGATCCTCTCGGCCCTGCGGGAGCGGGGCGTGCGGGTGCTCCTGGCGGGGATGAAGGCGCCCCGCAACCTGGACCCCGCCTACGTCCGGGAGTTCGACGCGGTCTTTCCGCGCCTGGCCCGACGACACGGGGTGGCGTTCTACCCCTTCTTCCTGGAGGGAGTGGCCGGGGTGCCCGGGCGCAACCTGCCCGACGGGATCCACCCCAACCGGGAGGGGGTGGAGGAGATCGTGCGCCGCATCCTGCCCCTGGTCCGCCCGCTGGTGCGGGAGGCCGCCCGCCGTGGAGGGTAGGCATGGGGAGCGGGCCTTCGGGGGCTGGCGGGAGCTCGGCCGGTTCGCCCTCAGCGGCACCGCGGGCTCGGTGCTCTTCTACGGCCTCTATGAGCTCGTGTACTGGCGGCGCTTCGTGGAGGAGTACAACGCCCCGTTCTCCTGGGCGGTGGGCTACCTGCTCGCGAGCGTCGCGACCCACGGCATCCACCGCCGCCACACCTTCCGGTGGGCCACGCCTTACTGGGGCACCCTGGGCCGCACGGTGCTCGTATACGCCTCGAGCCTCACGGGCACCACGGCGCTGGACTTCGCCCTGGTGGAGGTGGGCCTCCACCACCGCCTGGCCTGGCTCGTGACCCTGGCGGCGGGGGGCTCCGTGAACTACTTCGCCTTGCGGCTGTGGGGATTTCGCCCGGGAAACGGACCTCCCCCCTGACCCGGGGCCGGGGTCTTTCCCTCGTTGGGATCGACATCGCTATCGGGATCGGTATCGGCGTCGATCCCCCAGGGGTCCCGATGCCGATTCGGATGTCCGCTGGAGGTGGTATCGGCGATCGCCGGGATTCGTGCCCTTGGGCTCAGTGGTTGGGCCGGGCCTTCACCTTGCCGGCCGCCTCCTCCACCGCCGCCCGGACCTTGTCTTCGGCGATGAACTGGCTGCTCCCCTCGTAGGTATGGAGGCTCGTGGCCTGGATGTACCGGGGCGGCAGGGCGTTGAGCGCCAGGGCGAAGGTGTCCTCCACGCACAGGGAGCACCGGCAAAGCGAGGTGTCGTGCCCATAGAGCCGGCGCATGGCCTTGAGGACGGCGTGCTCGTTGAAGTTGACGATCTCGTGCAGGGAGTGGCCGGCCACCAGGTAGTCGATGGCGTCTCGGGTCAGGATCTCCATGGTCGGGGTCCTCCGCAGGTGCAACGGGGTGCGCCGTCCAGTGGATCGGCAGGGATCGGGGAGAACTTTACGGGCGTGACGCGTGGCGAAGGTTTCTCCCATAGGTCCCATGCGTCCCATCGGTCCCATGGGTTTCCCATAGCGGCCCCCGGGGAAAACACCGCCCGAAGCGTAAAGCGCGACCCGCGCCAGAAGACTGGAAACGGAAGACTGAAAACCGATCGCTGAAAACTGTATACTTCCCGGCCACGGGGGCGCCGGTCGCGGCTGGGCGCGCACACGAGCCTGCCCGGCCCCACTCCGCCCCCCACAGGAGGCGCCCGTGCACCGAGTTTCCCAGACCGCCCGGTCTCTCGCGAGAGCCCTCGGGTGGCTGCTCGCCCTGGCCCTGGCGGCCCCCCTGGCCTTCGGCGTGTCCCCCGGGCCGGAGCCCCTGGAGCTTCCCGAGGTCGTGGTGCGGGGCATCGACCGGGTGCGCCTCGAGGCCGAGCGGGCCGGGGTGCTGCCCCTGGAGGCCCCCCGGCTCGCCCAGGCCCCGACCCGGCTGGAACTTGCATCCGCGGCGCCCCCGGCGCCCGAGCTGGCTGCCGCTCCACGGGTGCAGTCCCCCGGGTGTGCCTATCGAAACCCCGTGAGCGGCGCCCTGGCCCGAGCCACGGGAGGGGCCGAGGCCCTCTACCATACGGGGATCGAACGGCTCTCCCGGGACCTCCTGGACGAAGCGGCGGGGTATCTGGCCCAACTGCGGGCCGACCATCCCTTCCACCCCCGCGCCGACGATGCGGCCTTCTGGCTCGCCGAGATCCGCCGCCGCCAGGGCCGCCCCGACGAAGCCGTTGCCTTCCTGCGCCTGGTCCGCGGCGACCTCGCCCCCGAGGCCGCCTACCGAATGGCCTGGCTCCTCGCCGACCGCGGCCGGGGCGAAGAAGCCCGGCGCGCGTGGGAAGAACTCACCCGAGACGACCGAAACCCCCACCGCCCCGAGGCCCTCTACCGCCTCGGGGCGGCCCACTACGACGCCGGCGCGCCCCGGCCGGCCCAGCCCCCCCTGGAGGAGCTCGCGACCCTGCCTGGGCAGGGTGTCCTCGTGCCGGGGCCGGTGCGGGCCGCGGGCCTCCTGACGCTGGGCCTCGCCCGGCGCGCCGCCGGCGATCCCCGGGGCGCCGAGGACGCCCTGGTGCGCTTCCTGTTGGAGACCCCCGACCACCCTTCGGCCCCGAGCGCCCAGGTGGCCCTGGGGTGGACCCTCCTGGAGCAGGGGAAGACCCGGGAGGCCGCCCAGCGTTTCGGGTGGATCGTGGACTCCCGGCCCCCGGCCGATCTGCTGGGACCTTCCCTGTACGGCCGGGTACGCGCCCTGGCAGAGGCCCAGGACCCGGCCCTGCCCGACGCGCTGCTGGCCCTGGAGGCCGGTGCGCCCACCGGTCCCTGGGTGGGGTGGGGCCGGGCCGACGCGGGATGGCTTGCCTTTCGCCAGAAGCGCTACGAGGACGCCCTGCGCCTGTATCGCTCGGCCCTGCGGGCCTGGGACGCACCAGGGGCGGACGTTCCCCGGTACATGGCGGCCGAGGCGCTCTACCTCCTGGGCCGGTACGATGAAGCGGCCCAAGCCTACCGGGCCGTGCCCGTCGATGCGCCCCTTGGCCCCGCCGCCCTCCACCGGGCCGGGTTGTGCGAGCTCCTGGCGGGCCGGCCCGACCGGGCCGCAGAGCTTCTGGAAGAGGTCCTGCGCCGAGACCCTGCCTACCCGGAGGCCGACCGGGTGTGGGCCTGGCTCGGGGAAGCCAGGCTCCAGCTCGGCCTGCGGGACGAGGCGCTGCGGGCCTTCCACGCGGTGCCCGAGCGCAGCCCGTCCCACGCCCAGGCGCTGTACGGCCGGGCCTGGCTCGCCTTCGAGGGGGCGCGCTGGGACGAAGCGGCCGAGCTCTTCGCCCGGCTCCTGCGCTCCTACCCCGGGGACCCCAATCGAGACGAGGCGGTCCTGAACCTGGCCCGCGCCCACTTCAACCGCCGCGAACCCCGGGCCGCCCTCGGCGCCCTGGACCGGCTGGAGAGCGAGACCAGCGAGCCCCGGTACCGTTCTGCCGCACGCTTCTACCGGGGGTGGATGTTCGCGCGCAGCGGCCGGGAAGCCCAGGCCCGCACCCAGCTCGCCGGCCTCTTGGCCGACGAGCCCGACGGCCCCTACGCCGCCCCGACCCACCACGCCCTGGGCTGGCTCGACTTCGCCGCGGGGGCCTACGCCGCGGCCCTGCCCCACTTCGACGCGGCGCTGGCGCGGGAGCCCGAGGGAGATCTGGCGGACGAGGCCCGCCAGAAGCGGGCCGACAGCCTCTACAACCTGGGACGCTACGCGGAGGCGCTGGAGGCCTACGGCGCCCTGGGGGATGTACCCGACGCCCACTACGGCCAGGCCCTGAGTCTCTTTCGCCTGGGCCGCCGAGACGAGCTCGCCCGATCCGCGGAGGACTTCGCCGCGCGGCACTCCGAAGATCCGCGCCGCGCCGGCCTCTTCCTGGTGCTCGCCCAGGCCCGGACCGAGGCGGGGGAACCGGCGGCGGCGGCCGCCGCCGACCCCCGCGCCGCCGCCCCCGCCCCCG
>JBFLZB010000240.1 GCA_040756475.1 Thermodesulfobacteriota bacterium | reverse complement strand
CCTTCGACCTCTCCGCCGACTTCCTCCCCGACCTCCTGCGCCGGCCCGACCGGGAGCTCGAGCGCCTGAGCCAGGGCCTCCCGCCAGAAGCGCCCGAGTTCGCCGACATCCTCCACCGCAGCCCCGAAGGGTGGGGGGCGAAGGTCATCGACCGCCTCTCGACCGATCTGCGGAGCGCCTTCCCCGAGATGAAGGGCTTCTCACCCCGGAAACCTGAAGTACATGCGGGCCTTCGCCGAGGCGTACCCGGACGAGGCATTTGTGCAGCAGGTTGCTGCACAAGTCCCCTGGTTCCATAACTGCGTGCTCCTCGATCGGCTGACGAGCGCGGAGAAACGAAGCTGGTACCTGGCCCAGGCGGTCGAGCACGGCTGGAGCCGGAGCGTCCTGACCCTTCACATCGAAGAAGACCTGTACGGTCGCCAGGGCAAGGCCGTCACCAACTTCGCACGGACCCTGCCCGCGCCCGACTCCGACCTCGCCCAGCAGACCCTGAAGGACCCGTATCTCTTCGACTTCCTGACTCTCACCGACGACGCCCGGGAGCGCGACCTGGAGCGGGAGTTCCTCGACCACATCCAGCGCTTCCTCCTCGAGCTCGGCGCCGGCTTCGCCTTCGTCGGCCGGCAGGTCCACCTGGACCTCTCCGGCCAGGACTTCTACCTCGACCTCCTCTTCTAGGCTCGTCCGCGGAATCTATGGGTTGTCCCCCTTCCCTTCACGGGCGGCGTCGATGGGTAGGGCGCGATCGCCGAGCGCGCCGTGCTCTTGGGTAGTGACGACGATGGACCCGGACGGACGCCTCGGCGAGGGGTCCCTACCCGACCCAAATCCTCCCGACCCAAATCCACATTCGGGTGATCCGTCGAGGCCCTGTTAGCGAAAACGGGGACTTCGCAATATCGAGTGGAAATCGCATCCATCCGCTGCCCCGTGCTTGATGTCTCAGATTCGTAATCCGGAGCGGATGAGTGAGATTGACATCTTCACCAACCCGGCCCGTAGCGCCGCGGATCACTGAGGCGCTTCGGCCTGTTCTCCCTTGCTTTTCTGTATCCATTTGGATACTTTGAGCCCATGTTGACATTCCTTCGAACCGACGAATTCAACGCCTGGCTGTCCGAGCTCAAGGACTCGAAGGGGCGGGCAAGAATTGCGAATCGGATTGTGTCGGCGCGACTCGGGAATTTCGGAGACTGCGAGCCGGTCGGAGAAGGCGTCTCGGAGATGCGCGTGCACTTCGGCCCCGGCTACCGTGTGTACTTCACCCGGGTTGGAGGGACCGTCTATTGGCTCCTTGTCGGCGGGGACAAATCGAGCCAGAAGAAGGACATCAAGAGGGCTCTGGAAATGGTCAGAGAGATCAGAGAGGAGTGAACGATGACCGTCAAGAGCGCACCATTTGACGCGGCCGACTACCTGACCGACGATGAGAGCATCGCCGAGTACATCACTGCTGCCTTGGAAGACCCGAATCCGGAAGTCTTTCTGGTCGCAGTTAGGGACGTTGCGAGAGCGCGAGGCATGTCGCAGCTCGCCAAAGACACGGGCCTTGGCAGGGAGAGCCTTTACAAGGCGCTCTCCCCGGGGGCAAAGCCTCGCTATGATACGGTGCTCAAGGTCGTCCGGGCGCTTGGGATCACCCTTCACGCAGAGGCACACTGACGGAGTGGCCCCGGATTCGTTTCACCTGCCACACCGCGCCAGGGGCATAGAACAGGGGGGACCTCTCTGCGTTTCTGCGTCTGCCGATCCTGTTGTGCCCAAATCCAGGTTGCAGTCGAATTCCGGGACCCCACCGCCGCGCCCCCGAATTCTTGGGCACAGCCAGGGCACAGACAGGGCACAATCTTCCCGGAAACAACCGGGCATTACGGAAAGAGAATGTCGACCGAGAGACGACAAGAGCGGAAAGAGCGAAAGGCCCTCAGCCAAGTCCGCGGAACTACTGGACTAAACTGAGAGCCTTCGGACGGACCCCCGAGGGGTTCCGGGGAGGGTCGGTGGAGCGGGAAACGCGATTCGAATCCACTCGTGGCCTGTTCACCCAATCCGTGACAATCCGCGAAGACAACCACTATTTCCAGTGCTGACGCGCCTCTCCCACCATGCTCAAGGCTACAAAGCGTCTCGCTGGTGCCGGTCCGTCCAGTTGTTCGGGGACCAGTTCGGGGACCAGTTGGGGGACCAGTTCGGGGGCCACTTGGGGGATCATGTGCCTCTTACCTTTCCACCGTCCCAAGGATCCATTCGCAGGAAATTTGCGTTGCTACGCAGCATGTTTCCTGTCAGAAGTGCGGTGAGGCGTGCAGGCCCTACCGCCCCCACCCCGCCTCGTCGAGAAGCTTGATCCAGTTTCGCTTCAGCCGGTGGGTTGTCCGCAGTGAACGCACGAATCCCTCGAACTCCGCCTCCCGCCCGAGGCGGAGCATGAGCTCCCGGACCTTTCGCAGGAACTTCATCGCCTCCCGGTAGGCCTCGTTGTTCGTCCGCGCGATCGTCGGCTCGATCCTATTCTGGTACACGGTCAGGGCGTCCTCGGGGTGCTTCTTCTCCCGCTTGGCGGCGAGCGTCATCCAGAGTTCCTCGGAGCAGCCTCCGGCTGTGGCCTCGGCCCACGCGGCGTCCACGTCCTTCTCCCAGAGGAAGATCTCCACCAGGGCCGAGCGGTCGGGCCGCCAGGATGCCTTCTTCTGACCCTCGGCGACGCGGGCCCGAAGGAACGAAAGGGCCTTCTCGCGCCACTCCGGCCAGGTTCCCAGCCCCTTCGTGTACCCATGGAGGGTCTGGTACCGGTCGAGCCGGGGCCATTCGACGAAGTCGGCCCAGAGGAGGCGCATCGCATCCTCGTTTCGCCCCAGCCGCAGATAGGCATCGGCGAGGAACTGTTGTTTCTCAGATTACCTGGTAGCGGATCGTCTGAATATCTGGGACATGTTCACGGGGTTGGGGCAAGGGGGGTGAGGGTCCCGCAGAGGGGACCCTCACCGATGGGGGAGGAGGGTAGGCGTTAGAAGGGCTCGGGTCCGGTTGCGGCCTCGGCCTTGGCCTGGGCGATCTCCTGGAAGATGTGGGTCTGGCTGCGGGCCTTGTGGACCCCGGCGAGCAGGAGGTCGAGCAGCAGCAGACCCAACTGATCGGAGAGCTCGTCGAGGGTGCGTTCGAGGCAGGCATCTTCGTAGAGGTTCATGGCGGTCTCCTTCGGGGGAGTGGGGATCAGAACAGCTCGGTGGCGGCGATGCGCACGTGCTCGGCGCTGACCAGGGGGGCCTGCTGGTGGGCGGCGGCAATGAGCGCGCCGCGGGCCAAGTGGTTGGCCTTGCGAAACAGCCCCCCGGAGCCCTGGTGGATGGCGGTGATGGCCGCGTCTTCGAAGAGGATGCGCTCGACCCCGGCCAGGCGCAGGTGATGGCGCAGGTACTCTTCCATGGTTTTCTGGTCGATGCCCTTGAGGTGGCTTCGGGCCACCACGCGGCTGGCCAGGGGCAAGGCGGTGCGGTATTGGAGGTGGTCGGCGAGATTGGCCTGGCCGGCGAGCACCAGGGGCAGGTAGGGTTTGGAGTCGTGCTCGAACTGGGTGAGCGTGTGCAGCTCCGTGAGGACCTCCAGGCGAAGAAGCGAGGCTTCGTCGATGACGAGGAGGGTTTTGCGCTTCTTGGCCCGGGCGAGCTCGAGCACCTCGCGGCGGATGATGCGGGTCATCTGGGCGCGCGAAGAGCCGGGAGCGTCGTGGCCGAGCTCGGCGAGCACGAGCCGGTAGAGCTCGAGGATGGAGCCCGAGGAGGCGGTGACGGCCAAGACCTGGACCTCGGAGGGGTGCAACCCCCCCACGGCATAGCGTAGCGCGGTGGATTTGCCGCTGCCGACCTCGCCGGTGACCAGTGCGATGGCGCCCAGCCCCAGGGCATAGTGGACGCGCTCCTCCACGGCCGAGACGGCAGGAGTGGCCAGGATCTGGGAGCGCGCCACGTCGGCGCCGAAGGGCTCGGCGGTGAGGGCGAAAAACTGCCGGTAGGCCGAAGGCATCAGGCATCCTCCCAGAGCTGGCCCCCGCGGGAGGGGGTATGGGAGGCGCTGGGGGGGTCGCAGTGGACCGCCACCGAGCCGTTGCGCTCGCGGGTGACGCGGCTGTTGACGGCAAGATCGAGCGCGCGGTGCATACCCCAGGAGGTCTGGCCACAGCGGATCTCCACGTGCTCGGGGGTATCGGGGTGGTAGAGGATCTCCACCTGTTTTCCGATGAGCGCCACGGGGGCCTCGAACAGGCGTTTGTCCACGGTGACGGAGCGGTCCTTGTTGACGCGGCGGCGCACGGTTTTTCGGAAGTAGTCCTTGAGATCCGCCGGTGCCGCGCGCAGGCACTGCATCTGGGCGGTGAAGCGGGCAAAGGGGCTCTGGCCGGTGGAGGTGTGCCGGCGCAGGTGGTAGACCTCGTCGAGCCAGTGCGCGAAGGCGCGGTTGAGCGCCACGAGGGACGCACCGCCAAAGCCTGGCAGGAACTGGGACTGGACGGTGCGGAAGAACCGCTCGATTTTTCCCTTGCCCTGGGGCCGGTAGGGGCGCGCGTGCACCAGCGCGATGCCCAGGGCCGCGCAGGTGTACTCGAGCTGGCGGGAGCGAAAGGCGCTTCCGTTGTCCACGTAGAGCTTGCGGGGCAGGCCCCTCTTCAAGAGCGCCTGGGAGAAGGCCTCCATAAAGCAGGCCAGCCCCTCCGAGGGGTAGAAGGCGCCGTGGGGGATCAGGCGCGAGTGGTCGTCGACAAAGGCGATGAGGTAGCTCTTGCGGCGCTTGTCGCCCACGAGCACCGCGGGGCCGTGCATCACGTCGCTCTGCCACAGGTCGTTGGGGAGCTCCGCCTCGAACTTGCGGCGATCCTCGGCCGCGGCCGCCGCAGGCTTCATCAGGTCGTGCTGGTGGAGGAAGCGATACAGCGTCGAAAGGCTCGGTGCCGCCCCCTGGAGCTGCTCGATGCGGCGCAGCAGCTCGGCAGCGGCAAGCGTTGGCTGTTCGCGCCGCAGGGCCACAATCGTCAGCCCCGTCTCCTCGTCGAGCACCCGGCACTGCCCGGCGTCGCTGCGGCCCTGGGGGTAGAGGGCTTCGAGGTTCTTGCCGCTGGCCAGGTACAGGCTCGCCCAGCGCTCGATCGTCGAGCGGCTCAGGCGCGTGCGCGCCGAGTGGGGGATCTCCCACTTGCGGGCGCACTTGTCGCGCAAGAGCGCCTCGCGCTCCCCGTAGTCCAGCCGCGTCGAGCCCACCAGGTCGTGGATGACGCCAAACCGAAAGGCCGCTACCTCTTGTTTCTGCTCCTCGCTCATGGGGCTTCCTCCTTCGTCAAGGGTGGGGCAAACCCTATCCCGAGGAGGGCCGGCCGGTCGCCGGCAGAGATCACTGGGGTGGCAGGGGGCCTCGCCGGTTGTCAGATCCCATGGCACGGCTCACGGCCACCACCCCGGCCGCCAGGAGCCGATCGAAGGCGGCCACAAGCGCGTGCTCGGGCGTCCAGCCCAGCCGCGCCAGCGCCTGTCGGCGAAGATTCCCAAGCCAATGGCGCATGCGCGCCGCGGGAGCGCTGCGCCACCGGCCGGTCTCCACCCGGTGGGCGAGTTCCTCCCGGATCCACGCCACGCGGGCCCGCACCCGAGCAACGTATCCCGCCGGCCGGGGTGTCATCACGCACCCGCACCCCGCACACCGGTAGCAGCGAAGCAGCAGCCGCTGGGCGAACCCGTCGAAATAGCGCCCCACCAACCCATGCCCCCACACCCGAAGGCTCCCGCACCGCAAACACCTGCCGGGCCGCGGCCAGGCAAACGCCCGCCCCAGAGCCGCTACCTCCTTGAGCTCCACCGCCACCTGCCATATCATCGCCTCACCGTGTGTGTGGGCCCCGAGCCCAACGGAAAAGGGCGGAGAGTTCTCGCCAAACTCTCCGCCCGCTTCGTTTTCGCCAGTCGCACCCGGACCTTGTCCGGGCCGGCCCAAATATTCCGAGAATCACGCCGACCGGGTCAACCCATTCTGAAAATCCCTACCCCCTCCTGCCCCGCCCATTGTGGCGATCAACAGTTCGGTTCCTCGCCTGTGCTGCGATCGGAAGGCTCCTCGCGCGCGTCCAGGCGCTCTCTCTCGGAGCCCACGAGGTCTACCCGCCGCTGGCCGAGAGCCGCCTGGGCTCGACTTCGACGGCCAGGC
>JBFLZB010000239.1:1777-6262 GCA_040756475.1 Thermodesulfobacteriota bacterium | reverse complement strand
GTAGGCGACCTCGAAGCGCGCCCGCGCCTGCTTCAGGTCGCGGGCCACGAGGAAGGCCAGGAAGCCGTACACGGCCGCGGCCCCCGCGGCGTGGGCGCTGGGAAAGGCCGGGGTCGCGAGGGTGACGGCCCCCAGGTCCGGCCGGGGCCGCCCGAAGGCGTACTTGCCCAACCAGACCGTGGCCTGGGCGCCGGCGAGCACGATCCACAGGGGCAGCACGGCGGCGCCTCTTCCCTGGGACCAGAGCACCCCCCCCGCGACCAGGGAGACCGCCAAGAGAGTGACCCCATCCCCGAACCCGGTCACGGCGGTGAGGAGCGGGACGATGGGGGAGGTGCGATGGGGGCCGAGCGCACCATGGACGGCCCGGTCCAACCGCGCCCAACCCTCGACCTTCAGCACCTCCTCGGCGAGCCCCAGCAGGAGCAGCGCCAGCCCGACCCCGACCAGGCACAGCAGGGTGAGGGGGAGCCCGGTGAAGCGCCCGGGCGAGAGCCGAGCCGCCAAGACCCGCCAAGAGCCCGGGTGGTCTTGCCG
The DNA here is from genome assembly GCA_040756475.1 of Thermodesulfobacteriota bacterium. Classification (NCBI taxonomy): domain Bacteria; kingdom Pseudomonadati; phylum Thermodesulfobacteriota; species Thermodesulfobacteriota bacterium. The sequence continues at coordinate 5,725 of JBFLZB010000239.1, read as the reverse complement.
CACCGCGCGCCCCGTAACCCGGAGGAACCGGCCGGCGGAGGTCCGCTTCCCCCAGTGGCGCAGGCGTTTCGGGTCCAGCGAGCAAACCGCTCTCCAGGCCGTAAGGCGGACCAGGATCACGCCCACGGCCGCGGCCGCCCAGAAGAGCGCCCCCGCGAGCGCCTCTTCCATCAGCGAGCGGCCTCCCGGGGCAGCTCCCCTTGGCCGGCCCCCAGGCGCGAAGCGGTCGCCGGCTTCACCGGCCAACCACCTCCAGCCGGTTCTTCACCCGGACGGCGCCTCCCTCGTGGGCGTTGTCCACGGCGGCGCTCGCCTCGGCCAGGGAGCCCACCCGGCCGGTCAGGGTCGCCACCCCCTCCTCCACGGAGACCTGCACCGCGTCGGCGTCGACGAAGGGGCTCCAGTAGAGCTGGTCCTCGATGGCGCGCTGCACCTGGGCGTCCGTCGGGGAGACGTAGTGGGGGCTCTGGGAGAGGAGGGCGCCGCTGGGCTGGGAGCAGACGTCTCCGATGTCGGGGCCGCAGGCCGGCCGGTCCCGGGTGGATCCCGCCCCAGCCGGCCCGCCTCCTTCCGGGTAGGGTCCGAAAGAAGACCCCCTGGACCCGGCCGCGGATGACGTGGTGCCGCTGCACCTGTGGCTCCTCTCGCGCCGCCCCGTCGGCGCCCCCTCGATGGACCGCCCGTTTGCCACTTCACGCCGCGAAGCCCAGCTGCCCGGACTCGAGCGCCGTCTCGAGCGTTGCGGCCCGGATCACCTCAGGCCCGAACGAAATAGCTCGTCATGAGATTCCGGTAATTGGGGATGTGGTTCGACAAGAGCGAACCCAACCCTTCAATATCATTGCGCCAGTCTCGATGCAGCTCACAAGCCATGGCAAACCAATTGATCAACTGCACGCCAGCAGCCTGCATGCGTAACCACGCAGTGTGGCGAGTGACCTCATTGAAAGTGCCGGAGGCGTCGGTTACGACGAACACCTCATAGCCTTCCTCAGCGGCGGATAGAGCCGGGAAAGCCACACAAACCTCGGTTACTACTCCGGCGATAATCAGCTGTTTGCGGCCGGTCTTCTTGACAGCATTGACAAAGTCGTTGTTGTCCCATGCATTGATTTGCCCCGGACGCGCAATGTACGGTGCATCCGGAAAGGTTTCTTTGAGTTCCGGAACCAGAGGGCCATTGGGGCCGCTTTCAAAGCTGGTTGTCAAGATCGTGGGCAGTTTGAAATACGCGCCGGCCGCGGCGACCGCCAGGACATTGTTCTTGAACTCGCCAGGAGAGAAGTCCTGGACGAGCGAGATGAGCCCCGACTGATGGTCCACCAGCAGTAGTGCTGCCTCATCCTTGGAAAGACGGGTGTAGCGGAAGCTTGCACTCATGTAGAACCCTCCTTTCGTTGGCGATGCAGCATGAATCGTTTGTCACGGATAGACTATAGGTCGGCGAACTCGCCGGGGTAGCGCGTTCCGTATAATGGCGAAGGGCCCCGGCCAGGAGTCTCCCGGCCGCGGCGCGGTCCTCGACCGCACCCAAATTCCCCGCCCTCGGTGTGGCGGGGGGGCGCGGGGCCCGGCGCCCCCCCCCGGAGCTAGCGTCGTTCCCGGGGCTTCTTCTACCGCCGGACGGGTCTCCCGGGTGTGCTCCGCGCAGCGGAGCGCACCGGACCCCTGCCTCACGGGTCTGTCCTTCATTCCGGTGTTCGCCTTCTACCTCCTCCTGATCTTCGATCGCATCTACGACCGCGTGGCGGAGCTCTTTCCACCGCGCCGGCAGGCCGTCGTGGGAAGGCTGCTCGGCCGCGCGGACGAGGCGCTGAGCTCCTTCGTCCGCGGGCAGTTGCTGGTGTGCCTGTAAGGACCTGTCCTCCCTGCGCCGCCTCCTCCCCCTCCTGGCCCTCGCCCTCGGCTCCTGCAGCCAGGTCCCCATCACCGGCCGCGACCCGCTGAGCCTGGTGCCCGAGAGCGCCCTGCTGGCCACCAGCTTCCAGCAGTACGAGAGCTTCCCCGCCGAGCACGGGTGGTCCGGGGCACCCCGGAGGGCCGGTTGGTGCAGGCGGTGGGGGAGGACATCCGGGGCGCCGTGGAGGCGTGCTTCTCCCGGCGCGGGAGTCCGGACCGGCTGGCCGACTACCGCCTGGCAGGAGGTCCCGCCAGGGGGCGACCGGAAAGACCGAACCCACGGGTGCGGGGAAGAGCTACTCGAGGCCGGCGACATACGTGGCGATGGCGTCGAGCTGGTCGGCGGGAAGGCCCTCGTAGGAGGGCATGCCCGAAGGTGGGTTGAGCAGTTTCTGGCGGACCTGCTCGGCGTCCAGGCGAGCGCCGATCGCGTTGAGGGAGGGCCCGACCGTACCCCCTTGGCCGTCGACCTGGTGGCAGCCGGTACACCTGGCCCTGACCATCTGTGCCGGGTTGGGGGAGTCGGCCGATGTCGCGGGCGCGTGCCCGCACGCGGCGAGCACGCACCCCAGGACCGCAGCGATCGAACATTGCTTGATCCGCTTCATCTTCTCATCCTCCCGGGCGCTTCGGGACTGCGGACGAAGGGCGTCCGGGCCGCTTCTCACGCGCCTCGGTTCTGTCGAGTCCGACGAGCCGGCTCCCCCTCTTCCCCGCAAAGGCAGGGCGCAGCGACGGACCCGGGTTGTCGCCGGCCTCCCCGCGGGGATCCCAGTGATCCCCTACTTCCCGGACGAAGCGGCCGACGCCACCCGGGTCGCCCCGGTGGACCAGAGGAATCCGGGCGGCGCCGGATACGACGGGTCCCTACACGATGCCCGCGCTCAGCGCCCAAGAGCTGGACGGGTAGCGCCGCTGCAACTGCTTCCAGCCCTCCACGAGGTCCTCCACTTCGTGGGAGACCAGGTACTGGGCCACCCCGAGGTAGTAGAGGGCCTCCGGGGCGAAGGTGGTGCTGGGGAACTTGTCCATCACCTCCTGCAGGAAGGGAACGCCCCCGGCGGGCCGTTTTTGCAGGATCTGGTGGCGTCCCAGGGCCAGGAGCAGCATGGCCGAGTACTCGGCCGCGGGCAGCCAGCCCTCGACGTGGTAGGTCATCCGCTCCTCCCCGTCCAGCACGTTGAGGTTCGGCGTCCAGAAGGCGCGGTACTTGTCAACCAGCTTGGTCTCTTTGCTCACGTCGAGCTGGACCGGCACGAAGTACTCGTTGAGCAGGGTGGCCACGTAGAGATCGGGGTACGTCACGGTACCCAGCCTGGCGCAGCCCCCTCACCCGTCCTTGAAGAAGTCCAGGAGCACGGGCTTCTTCTCGGACCGGGCCTTCTCGAACCCCTGCTCCAGGGAGTCGAGCCATTGCACCTTGCCTTCCAGCTTCTTCATCGGGTCCCTCCTTTCCGGGTGGCGTTCGCCTGGCCGCGGCAGCTCCGCGACGGGCTCCACCAGAGCACGCCCCCGGGCAGTGTCCAGGGGCGCGGGCCGGCCCGGGGCGCGAATTGAGACGATCGTGCCCTGTTTCTATCCGATCAGGTGGCTGGTGCCAGACCCGGCGGCCGGCAGCCTCCCGATGCACGGCGAGACCGCTGGGGCGGCGTCGGCCGCCTCTCCTCCCTTGCACCGGCCAGGGGTTTGGCTACCATGCGCCAAGAGATTCACCGCGAGGGCGACCCGGGCCGCGGCGGACCGGGGGCTCTTGGGAGAAGGGGGTGGGGCCGTGGCCGATCGGAACGCTTCGCCGGAGCTGGCCCGCACCGGGGTCCCCGGGCTGGACGACATCCTGCGCGGGGGCCTGCCCCGGAGCCGGCTCTACCTGGTGGAGGGGGACCCCGGGGCAGGGAAGACGACCCTGGGGCTGCAGTTCCTCATCGAGGGGCGGGCCCGGGGCGAACAGGGCCTGTACGTGAGCTTCGCCGAGACCGAGGCCGAGACCCGCGAGATCGCGGCGTCCCACGGGTGGGGCCTGGACGACTTGTCCATCATGGAGCTCGTCGC
>JBFLZB010000239.1:0-1677 GCA_040756475.1 Thermodesulfobacteriota bacterium | reverse complement strand
TCGAGGGGCGGGCCCGGGGCGAACAGGGCCTGTACGTGAGCTTCGCCGAGACCGAGGCCGAGACCCGCGAGATCGCGGCGTCCCACGGGTGGGGCCTGGACGACTTGTCCATCATGGAGCTCGTCGCCGCGGATGACATCCTCGAAGGGGACGCCATCACCATGTTTCACCCCTCGGAGGTGGAGCTCAACCGCACCACCCGGGCCATCCTCGACCGCGCAGAACGGCTGCGACCGGCGCGGGTGGTGATCGACTCCCTGTCCGAGGTGCGGCTCCTGGCCGAGTCGTCGCTGCGCTACCGGCGCCAGGTGCTCGCCCTCAAACAGCATCTCGCCCGGCAGGGCACGACCACCCTCCTCCTGGATGATCGCTCCACCACTCCCGATGCGCACCTGCAGAGCGTGGCCCACGGTGTGCTGAGCCTCTACCACTTGAGCCCGCAATACGGGGCCGAGAGACGACGACTGCGCGTGCTCAAGCTCCGGGGGCGCACCTACCGGGGGGGGTACCACGACTTCTCCATCCGCCGGGGCGGACTGGAGGTGTACCCGCGCCTGGTGGCGGCCGAACACCACGAGGACTTCCCCCGCGATCCGTTCTCGAGCGGCGATCCGAACCTGGACGCGCTGCTGGGCGGCGGGGTCAGCCCCGGGACAAGCCTGCTCCTCCAGGGACCGGCGGGCACGGGAAAGTCGACCCTGGCGGTGCAGTTCGCGGTGGCGGCTGCCCGCCGGGGAGCGCGCGCGACGCTCTTCCTCTTCGACGAAGGCATCGCCACCGTGATGACCCGGAGCCAGGGCATGGGCCTGGGACTGCGGGAGTTGCTGGAGGCGGACCTCGTCGGGGTGCGCCAGGTGGACCCGGCCGAGCTGACCCCGGGCCAGTTCAGCCACGAGGTGCGCCGGGAGGTGGAGGAGCGCGGCGCCAAGATTGTGGTCATCGACACGCTCAACGGCTACCAGCACGCCATGGTGGAAGAGCAGTTCCTCCTGGTCCACCTCCACGAGCTCCTGGCCTACCTGGCCCAGAGGGGCGTGCTGACGGTGCTGGTGCTGGCCCAGCACGGGATCGCGGGGCCGGGCCTGATCTCCGCGGTGGACACGAGCTATCTCGCCGACACGGTGCTCCTCTTCCAACACCGGGAGGTCCGGGGCGAGCTCCGGCAGGTCCTCTCCACGGTCAAGAAACGAGACGGGCGGCACGAGCGCACCGTCCGGGAGCTGCTTTTCGGGCCCGGAGGTCTGACCGTGGGGCGGGTGGTCTCCGAGCAGGTCCCGGCGGCCGAAGCCGTCCGCACGGGAACCGAGCCGTCGGCGGGGCCAGCCTAGCGCCGTGGCCCCCTCCTCCGAAGAGCTTCGAGTCCTGGTCCTGCCCCTGACGCCCAAGGATGGCCAGATCATCGCCCGCGTGCTCGCCCGGTCCGGTATCGAGACCCATCTCTGCGCCGGGCTGGATGAGCTGTGCCGGCATTTGGCCGGGGGAGCGGGCGCGGCCCTCCTGCCCGAGGAGACCCTGCCCCCGGCCGGGGCCGCGCGGCTGGGCGCCGTGCTCGCCGGCCAGCCCCCCTGGTCCGATCTGCCGCTCCTGGTCCTGAGCCGCGAGCGCCAGGCGTCGCCCGCGGCCCTGCAGCCCGTGGAGCGGCTGGGCAACGTCACCTTGGTCGAGCGGCCGGTGGGA